>JANMTH010000011.1:0-4544 GCA_031390305.1 Thermoflexaceae bacterium | reverse complement strand
CGGGAAAGCTTCGCCGCGCGGGGGACGGTCGCGGTGCGTACGTATTCGGCGCGATGGAGGGCGTTGAGGGTGGCCTGATTCGTGATGGTTCCGTATGCGTTGAAGTGCATCTGGATCGCTCCTTGGTAGAGTTCTTGTAGTTCTACCATCGGTCACTACGGTTAACGTTTCAAGGCATTGCGGGTAAGTATAGAAAGCTTCGTTGAGGCTTGCGCGGGGCATCTATAAGCGAAACGGAGCTATGTGCGAAGTGCAGTGATCGTGTCGGGCGGGTGAGGCGGGGGTTATCCCGCTGGCGAGCCGTTGAAAGGATCGGGACCGTTTCTTTCAACGCCGGCCCGTGGGTGAAAGCGAGCTTTCAATGGATCAGGTGAGCGTTCGATTTGGCGTTTATTCCGCGACGGCCTCGAACAATTCGCGCGCCCAGAGGAGGCTCCGGCCACGTTCGTAGCGAAGCGGCACGAGGATGCCGGCCGTGCACATGGCGCCGGTCAGTCCGCGCGCGGTAGGCGCCGAGACGCCCACGGCGCGCTGTAGCTGAGGCGCCGATACGACGATGCCGCGCATGACAAGCCGCAGCGCCGCTTCGGCGTGCCGTGAGGTGGTGATCTCCAGAAGCCGAGCGCTGTACACCTCCTTGAGTTCAAGTACCCGCGCTGTTCGCCCCACGGCGTCGATGGCGGTCGCCCGAATGGCCTCAAGTATGAATCGTACCCACCAATCCCAGCCTCCCTGGAGGCTTACGGCCTGGAGGCCGTCGCGGTACGCTGCCTGGTGTTCCTGAAGGTACGGCCCGAGGTACAGGAGGGGCCGCAGTAGTGCGCCCTGGGCGCGGAGATGGAGCGGGATCAGCAACCGGCCGAGGCGCCCATTTCCATCCAGGAACGGGTGTATCGACTCGAACTGGTAGTGGGCGAGAGCGGTGTCCACCATCGGCCCGAACGAGGGCGTACCCGCCATGAACTCCATCAGCGCGTCCATTCCGGCGTCGATATGCTCATACGGTGCTGGAACGAAGCGAGCACCATCAAAGCCGGAATCCGGGCGACCGATGTAGACGTTCCGCTGGCGGAAGCGGCCGGGTTCACGGTTGGCTCCGCGAACGCCCTGGAGCAACCGGGCGTGGAGGTCCCGAACGAGCGGCAGCCCGAAGCTTCGTCCTTCGTCGAGCCAGGCGATGGCGAGGTCGAGCGTCGAACGGTAGTTCAGCACCTCGAAGAGGTCGGAATCCTCGGGGAGGGCCTTCCCTTCGAGCGCCTCGTGCTCAAACACTTCGATAATCTCCGTCTGCGTCCCCTCTATACGGCTACTGCTGACGGCTTCCCGGCGCGCCAAAATGCCCGTTACCAGGTCGATATCCGTCAGTCGCGCGATTCCATTGAGTTCGCCGACCGCTGCCCGCGCCGACTCGACCGCTTGAACGAGGGACGCGTCCACCTGCAGCGGCGGAGGGAGTGGGTTCGGGAGGAACGACCAGCCCTCCGCGATCGGGACCATGCGGCCTGGCGAGTTCGGGGAGAAGTCAACCGGATTCATAGAGAGAGTCTACCATATCATTTGAAAGGTAGAGCGACTTTTCTTTCTCTCACGTTCAATGACCGAAGGCAACCCTTCATTGGATAGCCAGACTGATCAGTTCTAGGCCGCGCGCTCCCGCAGGCCGGTGACCCGGACCTGGCCGCGATTGCCGAGGACGCTGCGCAGACTGCGGGCGAAATCTTCGGAGGCGGCGGCGCGGGGGAGATCGAACTCTGTGTCGTTGCCCTCCGTATCGTGGATAACGAGGCGGATCTCGTCGTTGCCGGGGCGGTCCTTGAGCATGCTGACGATCATCTTGAGGAGGGCGGCATCGGCGACCTCGTCCTCCGTTTCGTGGAGGGTGATGATCAGCCGCGCCGTATCGCCGCTGACGGGGGAGCTGACGCCCGGCCGGGCCGCCTCGACCGTCGCCGAGGCGCTCTGCGTGGGAGCGGCGGCCCCGTTGGCGGCGGCGGGCCGTTCGTCCTCCCTTGTGGAGCGCTGTTCTGGGCGTGGCCCGCGACGCGCCTTCGCGGGCTCCACCTGCCACTGGTCGGCGGCGAAGCCGACGACGGCGCCTTCTCCCCGATCGAACCGCGCCGCCTTGCGGACGTTGAGGTTCAGCCGGTCGGCGCGTTCCCGCAGTTCAAGCGAGACGAGGAGCACCTGGCCCTCGGCCCAGACGGCCTCGCCCGTGAGTTCGATCGTGTCGCTCCAGACGGTCAGCTCGGACGTTCCGGAGAGGTCTTCGAGATCGACGATGTAGAACTTGCGGCCGTCCCGCGTTGTCCGCGCCTGGACGCGTGAGACGAGCCCGGCGACCGTGACCGTTTGCCCTACGAGTTCGAGGGAGAGATCGGAGAGCTGGTGGCTGGTGTAGGGGGCGAGTTCGCGGGCGACGGCGCCGAAGGGATGTTCGGAGAGATAGATCCCGAGGAGTTCCTTCTCCCAGGCGAGCATGTCTTCGCGGCGGGCGGGCTGCTGTTCGAATTCGAGCGCGGGCAGGGGCGTATCGACCTGGCTGCCGAAGAGGTCGAACATTGTCGATTGGCCGCTCTCGCGGAGTTCGCGTTCGCGGCGGGCGAGGTTCATCAGGCGTTCGAGGTTGAAGTTCAGCGTGCCGCGGTCACCGAAGTGCGTTTCCGGGAAGGCGCCTGCCTTTATCAGGCTCTCGATCGCCCGGCTGTTGGCGTTGGCGAGGTCGGCGCGCTTGCAGAAGTCTTCGATATCGCGGAAGATCCCGCCCTTTTCGCGCGAGGCGATGAGCCCTTCGACGGCTCCCTGGCCAACGTTCTTGACGACGCCAAGGCCGTAGCGAATGGCGAGCGAGCCGTCACCCAGGGGCTCCACCGTGAAGTTATCGCCGCTGCGATTGATGTCCGGCGGGAGGACGGCGATCCCGAGCTTGGTGCATTCGGCGTAGGCGGCGGCGATCCGATCCTGGGTATCGGGCGCGCTCTTCGTGTTCTGGAGGACGGCGGCCATGTAGGGCACGGGGTAGTTCGCCTTCAGGTAGGCCGTCTGGTAGGCGATATTGCCGTAGCACCAGCTATGGGCCTTGTTGAAGGCGTAGCCGGCGAACGGCTCGATCAGGTCGAATACGGCGGTCGCCTCGGATTCGGTGTAGCCCTTGCTCATGGCGCCGGCGACGACGCCCGCGCGCTCGGCCTCCATGATCTCCTTCTTCTTCTTGCCCATCGCCTTGCGGACGATATCGGCCTGGCCGAGCGTGTAGCCGGCGAACTGCTGAAGGATGAGGAGCACCTGGTCCTGGTAGACGATGACGCCATACGTCTCATCGAGGATGTTCGCGAGCGCGGGATGGGGGTACTGAATCGTGATCTTGCCGTGCTTGCCATCGATGTAGCGGGGGATGTGCTGCATGGGGCCGGGGCGGTAGAGGGCGACAAGGGCGCAGAGGTCGGCGATGTTCGTCGGCTGCAAGTCCTGGACGTAGCGGCGCATGCCGGAGGATTCCAGCTGGAAGACGCCGAAGGTCTCCGCGCGGCCGAGCATCGCCATCGTCTTTTCGTCACCATCCGGAATGGCGACGAGGTCGATCTCGTCGCCGTTGGTCTCGCGGATCAGGTCGATCGCCCGGTCGAGGATGGTGAGGTTGGAGAGACCGAGGAAGTCCATCTTCAGGAGCCCGATCTTCGCGACCTGGTCCATGGCGAACTGGGTCATCGGGATCGAGGTTTCGTCGCCGCGGCTGGGGCGCTGAAGCGGGACATGGTCGATCAGCGGGTCACGCGAGATGACGACCCCAGCGGCATGAGTGCTGGAATGGCGGGAGACGCCTTCGAGCTGGCGGGCCGTCTCCACGAGCTTGCGGACCTTCGCGTCCGTTTCGATCGCGGCCCTGAGTTCGGCCGTCTGCTCGACCGCGTCTTCGAGGGTGATGTGGAGGGCGTTTGGCACGAGCCGGGCGACGCGATCGACATCGGCGTACGAGAGGCCCTGGGCGCGGCCGACATCGCGCAGCGCGGCCTTCGCCCCGAGCGTTCCAAAGGTGATGATCTGGGCGACGCGGTCGTGGCCGTAGTGGTCGTAGGCGAAGCGGATCATCTCGTCGCGGCGGTCGTCGGCGAAGTCGAAATCGACATCGGGCATCTCGCGCCGTTCGAGGTTGAGAAAGCGTTCGAAGATCAGGCGGTTCGCCACCGGGTCGATATCCGTGACGCCGAGCGTATAGAGGACGAGGGAGGCGGCGGCCGAGCCGCGGACGCCCATCCGGATCCCCTTCTCGTGGGCGTGGTCCGAGATCTCCTTGACGACGTACATGTAGTCCGTGAAGCCCGTCTGCTTCAGGACGTCCAGCTCGTAGGCGAGGCGGTCGCTCAGCTCCTCCGTGACCTCCGGGAAACGGCGGTGGAGGCCTGTCGTGCAGATCTCGGCGAGGTAGCCGTCGCTCGTGCGGTCGGCCGGGATGGGCGGCGCGGGCAGGAGCTGGCGGTCGAACTTCAGGTCGAGATCGCATTCGGCGGCCACGAGCTGCGTGTTCGTGATGAAGTCTGGCCGTTCGG
>JANMTH010000775.1:0-2471 GCA_031390305.1 Thermoflexaceae bacterium | reverse complement strand
GTCGAGGTAGACGAAGTCGCCCGGGCCAGCGGCGGCACAGGCCTCGTCAAAGTCCTCCACGGCGAGGTCAACCCCCTGGAGGGCGGCCGAGGCGGCCTCGATCCCGGCCGTATCGCAGATCCGGGGGCGGACGTAACGGCCGTGAGGGACGTTAAACGCGCCCGATGAATTCTCACGGTAGAGGCCGTTGTAGCAGGTCCGGTTGAGGAAGATGAAGCGCGCCACACGTTCGATGGAGGCCTCCGGACGCGCCGCCCGCCGCGCGTAGTAGAACGCCTTCCGCTCGTCCTCGCCGCTCGCGAGGTAGCGCTCTTCGATGTCGTGGAGCGCGCCGATCAGCTCACGGGGCTCGTCCCGAACCACGCTGTAGCACTCGATCAGGCCCTGGTTCGAATCCGTGAGGCGGGCGGAGCAGATGCGCCCCTTGCTGGCGAACGCGAAGAAGACAGCGCCGCCGCCCGCGAACGGCTCGTGGTAGCGCCCGAACTCCCTCGGGGCATCGGCCATGACATGGGCAGCGAGGCGCCCCTTGCCCCCGGCCCACTTCAGAAACGGTCCCGCCATGGCCGCATTGTGTCGGCGCACCGGCCTTCCAGCCAACCACCGCCGCCGCGCCGGTCCCCGCCAAAGCGCCCGCCGCGGAACGAGTTCGGACCTCCGGGCAGGTATCGACAAGTCCAGGCCTGTTCAGCGAAGCGTCAGGCTCGGCGTGCCAACCTACTCGTACACCGCCAACGAGAGGCGGCAAAGTAAGAAGGAGAACACCAATGAACCGCAAGCGCTGGATCCCCGCCGGCATCCTCGCCCTCGCGCTCGTCGGTGCCGGGGCGGGCATCGCCGCCGCCGGCAGCCAGGACGACAACGAGGAGCCGATCACCGGAGAAGCGCTGCAACGCGCCAGCGAAGTCGCCCTCGCCCACACCGGCGGCGGCCGCGTCAGCGATACCGAACAGGGCGACGAAGACTCCTACTACGAAGTCGAAGTCACCCTCCCCGATGGCAAACAGGTCGATGTCCAGCTCGATCGCGACTTCAAGGTCGTCGGCTCCGCCGCCGACGAAGAGAAGCCCGGCGACAAGGACTGACCGTCACCCGCCCATCGGCCCGCACGAGCTGGTGCGACCCTTGCTCGTGCGGGCCGATGGGACTTTAGGGCGAATATCGGAGCGCCACCGGCCGCGGCAGGCCCTTGGCGGGACCGCCGCCGCCCTCATCGCTCCCCGCTCATTTCTCATCACTCCCCGGCCCCGTACGATCAGGGCATGAAGAACCTCCGCATCCTTGCCGCATACGGCCACCCCGACGACGAAGGACAGGTCACCGGGACGATGGCCCGCTTTATCGCCCGGGGGGCGAACGTCACCCTCGTCTGCGCCACCCGCGGCGAAGTCGGCGAGATCTCCGACCCCCTCCTCGCCACGCCCGAAACACTCGGCTACGTCCGCGAACTCGAACTCCGCGCCTCCATGGCCCAGATCGGCCTCTCCGACGTTCGCTTCCTCCCCTTCCGCGATAGTGGGATGGCGGGCACGCCCGAAAACGAAGACCCCCGTTCGCTCCACCAGCAGCCGGCGGAGGTGGTCGTCGGCCATATGGTCTCGATCATCCGGGAGACACGGCCGCACCTCGTCTTCACCTGGGACCCGACCGGCGGCTACGGGCACCCCGACCATATCGCCGTGCACAAACACACGGTCTCGGCGTTCGATATCGCCCACGACCCTTCCGCGTTCCCCGAAGCGGGGGCGCCCTGGACGCCGTCGCGGCTCTACTGGGGCACCTTCCGGATGAAGCGCTTCGCCACCGTCTTCCTCGAACTGGAGCGGCGCGGGCTGCTCCCCGAACCGATCCCGGAAGACCGGCGGAAGCGTTTCGACGAGGCGATGTCCGAGCCGGACCCCGTCGCCAGCCTTGTCCACGACACCATCGACGTGATCCCCCAGAAGCGGGCGGCGGCGCGGATGCACCGCAGCCAGTTCGGCGAGAACAGCATCTTCGCCCGCGTGCCAGAGGACTTTCACGCCCAGGTGTACGGCGAAGAGCGCTTCTACCAGGCGCGGCCCGCCTGGAACGATGCCGCCGAGCCGGTCGTTGGCATCGAGGAGCTGGCCCGGCTGGCGGCCGAGTAGCCACGGGGTGAATCGCCAAGAACGCCAAGGCTTCTGAGGCTTGCTTCGCGCCTGCATCGCTTCTCGTATTCCCTTGGCGTTCTTGGCCCCTTGGCGATTCAACTGGCCGGCGACTAGCTGATTGCCCCCACCTTCGTCTTCTGGACCTCGCGGTTGTGTTCGTGGGCGGCCTTCTGGGCGGCGAGCTTTTCGGCGTCGTTGTCCGTCTTCCAGAAGTCGGCCTTCCAGCCGTGGTCTTCGCTCCAGACGAATGGGGTGGCGACCGTCGTCCGGGGGAAGGCCGCCCGTTCCAGCATCGTCAGAGCGATCTCGAGGATCGTGCGCTGCGATTCCGGGTCGTTG
>JANMTH010000719.1:0-2060 GCA_031390305.1 Thermoflexaceae bacterium | reverse complement strand
GTTCGTCGGCGTCGGCGCCAGCCGCGTGCGCGACCTCTTCGATCAGGCCAAGAAGAACGCCCCCTGCATCGTCTTCGTCGATGAGATCGACGCCGTCGGCCGCCAGCGCGGCGCCGGCCTCGGTGGTTCGCACGACGAGCGGGAGCAGACGCTGAACCAGATCCTCGTGGAGATGGACGGCTTCGATACGGGCACGAACGTGATCGTGATCGCCGCCACCAACCGCCCCGACATCCTCGACCCGGCACTGCTCCGCCCTGGCCGGTTCGACCGGAAAGTGATGCTCGACGCGCCAGACGTGAGGGGCCGGGAGGCGATCCTGAATGTCCATTCGAAGGGCAAGCCACTCTCCGAGGACGTGCGCCTCCCGATCATCGCGAAGGCGACGCCGGGCTTCAGCGGCGCCGACCTCGCGAACCTGGTCAACGAAGCGGCGATCCTGGCGGCGCGCCGGAACAAGAAGATCATCACCATGAGCGAGCTTGAAGAAGCGATCGATCGGGTGACGATGGGGCCGGAACGCAAGAGCAAGGTGATCACGGCGCTCGAGAAGCGCGTGACGGCGTTCCACGAAGGTGGACACGCGATCGTCGGGCACGTTCTGATGAAAGACTCCTTCGTCCACAAGGTGACGATCATCGCCCGCGGACACGCGGGTGGGTACACCTCTTCGCTGCCCAACGAAGAATCGAACTACCACACGCCGGAGATGTACAAGGCGATGATGGCGATGGCCCTGGGCGGCCACGTCGCCGAGGAAGTCGTCTTCGGCGAAGCCTCGACAGGCCCATCGAGCGACATCGAGAAGGTGACGCGTATAGCCCGGGCGATGGTCACGCGCTGGGGGATGAGCAAGAAGCTCGGGCCACGCACGTTCGGACGCTCGGAAGAGCTCGTCTTCCTCGGCCGGGAGATCTCGGAAACGCGGAACTACTCGGAGAAGATCGCGGAAGAGATCGACGACGAGGTCGCCTCGCTCATCGAAGAGGCACAGCAGAGGGCGCGCGAGGTGTTGACGACGCGCCGGAAGCTGCTGGACAAGCTCGCTACCGTCCTCATGGAAGTGGAGACGATGGAGGGCGAGACGCTAATCCGAATGCTGAACAGCGACCCGAACGAGCCGTGGCCGCCATCGGACATGACGCCGAAGGACGAGCCACCCGCGCCGCGCCTGATCGACGAAGCGCGCCGGCCGACGTCGTTCGAGCCAAAGCCCGCCGGCGGACTCGCCTGGGACGGTGGAAACCCGACGCGCATAGACGGCGGCTCGGCCTAAAGCCGGACCAACAACGACACTCGGAGGGGGTTGGCTCACGGGCCGGCCCCCTCTCATTTTCCGGACAGCGCGATGGGCAAGGAACCGCCGACCGCTGTGCAAGATTGACCGACCAGCGGCCCCACCCCCATACTGGTTGATTGTCCACCGATCTTTCGGGAGTTATGAATGGAAGCGATTGTACGCGCCGACGGGCGTCAGATGCGCCTCGTTGAGGGGCAGGAATTCGAAGTCGGGTCGCTCGACGGAGCGCTCGGCGAGAGCGTGAACTTCGAGGTGCTGATGCTCCTCGACGGCGCCGATGTCACGATCGGAGCGCCGCTGGTGGCGGGAGCCACGCTGCAGGCGCGGATCACGCAGCACGGCAAGGCGCCCAAGATTCGATTCATGAAGTACAAGAACAAGGTGCGCTACCGCCGCACGTTCGGCCACCGCCAGCGGGTCACCCGCCTTGTGGTCGAGGCGATCACGAAGGGATAAAGCAATGGCTCATAAGAAGGGCGTCAGCAGTTCCAAGAACGGCCGCGATAGCAAAGGCCAGCGCCTTGGCGTGAAGCACTACGACGGCGAAGTAGTGAAGCCGGGCGCGATCATCATCCGCCAGCACGGCACGCGCTTCCACCCCGGCAACAACGTTGGCCTCGGCCGTGATTACACGATCTTCGCCCTCATCGATGGGCTGGTGAAGTTCGAACCGTTCGCCAAGGGGCGGCGGAAGAAGGTCAGCGTGTACGCCAGCGCCGCCAGCTGACGTAGCGCCCACGTGGCCCGGTACTTTGGCCGG
>JANMTH010000709.1:0-4446 GCA_031390305.1 Thermoflexaceae bacterium | reverse complement strand
GCCGCGGATGGAACGGGCGCGGCCTACGTCCTCGTCTACATGGTTCAGCGGACGGCCAGCCTGGTGCTTGCCCTTGACGCGGCAGAGCTTCCGTCGCGCCCGCTCCGGATTCTCGATATCGGCGCTGGAACGGGCGCGACGTCGGTGGCGCTGCGGGTCATCGAACGCCGGGAGGACGCGGTGACCTTCGTCGAGCCCAACGCCGGCATGCGTTCCTTCATCGCGCTCAAACCCGAACTGGACGAGTGCCTCGAAGCGACGATGGAGGACGTGCTTTCGCAGGCCACGCTTGGCGGCGAACGCTACGACCTGATCGTGCTTTCCGCCTGCCTGCCGTATGGCTGGCGGCCGGGGAGCGGCCGTGGGGGCGAGGCGGAGTTCGGCGCTGCGCTGCGCAACCGCCTGTTTGAGGGTGGGCAGGTCATCCTCATCGAGCCTCCAGCAAAAGCCGCGCAGGTGGAGATCGCCGTCCGCGCGTTCGAACTGGTCGATATGGCCGTCGAGCGGATCTCCTTCGAATCGCTCGTTGACGGCGGATCGCCACGGCGGCTGGCGCGCGAGACAAGCGCATCTCTGGAACAGCTTCACCGACGCCTGCTCGACACCGGGCTGTTGTCACGCGCGGGAGAAGATCTGCTCGGCCCACCGTGGGCGATCACGACCACCGCGGCCTCAGCCGATCTCGCCCTGGTCGCGAGGACGCGGGACTTCACCTTCCGGCCTGTCCCACGGGAGCGGAGCACGAGGGCGGCTGCGACTCCCGCGCTGCGCCAGCCGTACGCCAGGGCGGCACGCTCGCGCCGAAGGAAGGACCGTACGATCCCGGCCTGGGTGATCGCCGCGCTGGTGCTGGGGGCCGTCGCAGCCGCGGCCGTGGCGGTCTGGACGCCCTACACCTTCTTGCGGTAGTCCTGGTAGCGGCCGTCGCGCCAATCGAGGGCGCCTTTGAGGCCGGTGCCCTGTTCGAAGCTTTCGCGCACTTTGTCCTGCCAGAGGTAGGCCTCGCCCGTGAACTGGCCCATGGCGTCGAGATCCGTGGAGGAGCGGACGGAGGAGTAGATGCCCATGTTCTCGTAGAAGCGGTTCATGTTGATCTTGAGGATGGCGAGGTGGTCGTGGGTGAGGTTGGCGATGCGATCGGCGAACTCGATCGTGCGCGCTTCGAGCTCTTCCTTGGGCCAGGCGTAGTTGATCATGCCGATCTTTTCGGCTTCGACGCCGGAGATGGAGGAGCCCTGGTAGTAAAGCTCCTTCGCCTTGCGCATGCCGATGACGAGCGGCCAGATGACGCCGTTACGGGCGACGCCGAGGCCGCGGACGCCGGGGTGGCCCATCTGGGCGTCTTCGGCGGCGACGACAAGGTCGGCCATCATCGCCAGTTCGCAGCCGCCAGCGAGGGCGTAGCCGTGGATCTGGGCGATCGTGACTTTTGCCATGTTCCAGAAGTACATCTGGATGTCGGTGATCTGTTGCATGCCGGTGCGGATGCCCATAACCAGGCGGCGGCCCTTTTCGTCGGCGGCGGCGTGGCGGCGAACGACACCATCGGCGCCCTGGCCGCGCGGCGGGGTGAGGTCGTAGCCAGCGCAGAAGGTGCGTCCGGCGCCGCGGAGGATGATGACGCGGGCCGAGGCGTCGGCCTCGAGGTCGTGGAGGGCGTCGTTTAACTCGAAGAGCAGCTCCTGGGAGAGCGCGTTCATCTTTTCGGGGCGGTTGAGGGTGATGCGGGCGACGCGCCCATCAGTCCCTACGCGGTCGATTTCAAGGGTCTCGAACCTGGCCATGGTGGCTTCCTCCGGTGGGTTTCGATGCCGTCGAACGCTAACGGCGGTAACCGGGCGGCGCAAGGCGTGTGGCCTTGGCCTCGCTATCATGAGGACGGTGAAAATTCTGCGATTGAGCCACAGCTCGGACACGTTCGCCATCCCGCCACCCGAACTGCGGAGCTGGGCGATCGCCGAGCGAGCGTTGAGCGAGGCCTCGGGCGAGCCGGCGACGACGGTGATCAAGGCGCTCTGGCCGACGCCCGGCCTTGTCGCGGCGGTAGACCGGTGGTTGGAGAACGAAGAACCGGATGTCGTATTCATCTGGGTCAGCGCCTATTGGTATCTCTATGGGACGATCGCCGGGCGGCTGCGCCAGGTTCTCCCGGGCATAGCGCGACCGCTCTCCGCCGGGGCCGACCAGTTAGGGCGGCTGAGATGGCTGACGGAGAGCCGCCCGACGCGGCCAGTGAAGGGGTTGGCGGAACGGGTCATCGGAACGGCGCCGGCATTTACGCCGGAGGAGTCCGTCGCTGTTCTCGAGTCCGTGATCCGCCGGGTGTTGGTGCGGGAGGAGTGCCTGGTGGTGGTGAGGGGAGCGATGACGCCGACCTATTTCCGGACGCGGGGCCAGCAGCGCCGGGCCCAAGAACTGACGGCGGATGTGGACCGGCGCATGGCCGAACTCTGCCGCCGGCTTCATCTGAAGTACATCTCTGGCTCCCCGATCGCCTCGATCGGAGAGGAAGCGGCCATCCGCCAGCCGGACCGCGTGCACTGGAACGAAAAGGGCCACGAACTCTACGGGGCGATGGAGGCGGATGGGTTGGTGAGCGCCTGGCGTGCGTGGAAGGGCCTCGCTCCTGGGCTGGGGCCGTAGGGCGGTCAGCGGGGTTCTGAGCGGGGCGTGGCGGCGTCGTCCGGGCCCAACTCCGCGTCTACCTGGCGGGCGTTGTCGAGGAAGGCGTTGAGGGCCCGTTCGAACTGCCCGGGGAGGAAGGCGAGGACGACCGGCGCGGAGTCGAGCAGGCGCGTCGCGACGGGCGACTCGTCGATCGGGCCTTTGACGTTCGGGTTGGGAAAGACGACGAGGACGATGAGAACCACCTGGGCGATGATGACCGCCTTGAGGAAGCCGAACGCGCCACCGGCGACATGGTCGATAGCGCCGAGGTTCAGCATGGTGACGGCGTTGCGGAGGATGTAGGAGATGATCTGGCCGGCCAGGACGACGGCGAGGAGGATGGCCATGAAGGCGACCAGGTTCGCCAGGCGCTCGTTCTCGATGATCGGCTGGACCTTCGGGTACATGTCGTCGTAGAAGATGCCGGCGAGGGGCACGGCGAGGATGACGGCGCAGAGTGAGACGAGTTCGCGGATGAACCCGTTGCGGTAGGCGCGGTAGGTGAGGAAACCGATGAAGACGAGCAGGACCAGGGTGACCCAGTTCATGCCGCCGTGTTACCGCGAGTGACCATCTCCAGACCTTCGGTCACCGGCCAGCAAGGTTCAAGGCGATGTGGTAAAGCGGGGAGCCGTTGTAGCATGGGGAGATGCGCGACGACCTGCTGGAGATCCTCGTCTGCCCGCTCTGTAAAGCCGACGTGACGCTTGTTACCACGCGTGAGGAAGACGGCGAGATCATCGAAGGCGCCCTGACCTGCACGGCCTGTGGCGAGACCTACCCGATCGAGGACGGGATCCCGAACATGTTGCCGCCGGACCTGCGCGAGGCATGAGCGGCGAGGGCGGCGAAGCGAACATCCCGGAATGGCCGCACAAGCCTGTTCCACCCGAACCGAGGCGGCTGCTCCCCCAGCGTGAGATGCTGGTCCGCGGCCTGGGCCTGGCGGGCGTTTCGGCCGGGGTGATCGCGGGTGGGTTGGCGGCGGGGCGGAAGAGCGCGCTGCTCGGCCTGCTGCTCGTTCCCGTGGTGGCTATCGTCAGCGGGCTCTTCGGGTGGGCGGCGGCGATCCATCTGACGGGCGGCGAAAAGTTCGACGACCACAAGTGGGTGTAGCGAGGACAGCGCTTCCGGCGGGTTAGACGCAGAGGCGCGGAGGAACTGAGAGGGAGCGGATTCGAGTGGTGCGGACGCCTCCCATGCTCCGGCCGCCGACGGCCTTACTCCTCCAGCGATTCGCTGGTTCGCCTCAGGCCTTCCAGCCCCACCTCCGTCAGCAGGTCGAGCGCCCGCCTTCCGAGGAGCGGCAGAACGCCCGGCCAGGCCTCGGAAAGGGGGACGAGGACGAACGAGCGCTCGGCGATACGGGGATGGGGCACCACGAGTTCGATGGAGTCGATCCGGGCGTCGCCGTAGAAGAGGATATCGAGATCGATGGGCCGGGGGCCCCAGTGCCGCGACGGCCGCCGCCCGAGCTGACGTTCGAGCCGTTTGGTGGCGGCCAGAAGGCCGGCCGCGCCGAGCGCTGTTTCGCCCACCACCACGGCGTTGAGGAAGGCTGGCTGGCCGGCGGGGACGGGCGCCGTTTCCCAGATCGAAGAGCGGCGCGTAAGCGTTACACCCTCATCGGCCAGTAGTTCGCAGGCTCGCCGAAGGTTGCCAGCGCGATCACCGAGGTTGGAGCCGAGGGCGATGACGACAGTGGTCACGGCTGGGGCCGCCAGGTGTCGCGGGCGATGGCGTCGGCGACGCGGACAACGCGGGCCATTTCGCGGACAT
>JANMTH010000087.1:0-13338 GCA_031390305.1 Thermoflexaceae bacterium | reverse complement strand
GTCGTCCGCGACGGTATGGAATCGGCCATCCTCGCCGAACACATCGTCCAGGGCGACCTCATCCACCTGAAGCAGGGCGACCAGGTGGTGGCCGATGGCCGCGTCGCCGCGCGGAACTGCGAAGTCGATGAGTCGCTCCTCACTGGCGAATCCGATTCCGTACGCAAGGGGGCCGGCGACGAGCTGCGTTCCGGCAGCTTTTGCACAGCGGGCGATTGTTACTACCTGGCCGAAAAGGTGGGCATGGAGGCCTACGCCGTGAAGCTCGCGGTCCAGGCGCGCGAGGTGGTGAAGCGGAAGACCCCGCTCCAGATCCGCTTCAACCGGATCCTCCGGCTCCTCCTGATCGCGACCGCCGTCCTCGCTGCCCTCCTCATGATCTCCTACAACGTCGAAGAGCGTGGCTTCGCGGACTCGATCAAGGCGACAACCGCCACCGTCACCACTGTCGTCCCGACGGGCCTGCTCCTCGGCCTGACCGTCGCCTTCGCCGTTGGGGCGGTCCGCGTCTCACGCTCCGGGGCGATCGTCCAGGACATCAACGCCGTGGAGGCGCTGAACTACACCGACGTCATCTGCCTCGACAAGACGGGCACGATCACCGCGAACAAGCTCTCGCTGGAGGAGACCGTCTGGTCACCTGGCTCGGAGATCCACCGGCCCTGGCTCGCCGCCTTCGTCGCCGCGACCGCGACCGACAGCAAGACGGCGGCCGCCCTCGCCGATTCGCTCGCCGCCGAATCGAACGGGGCGAGGCCCGATGGCTCCGTCCCCTTCAATTCCGAACGGCGCTGGAGCGCGCTCCAGATGGACCTTCGCGGCGACAAGCGCGTGTTCGTCCTCGGTGCTCCCGAGACCATCCTGCCCGCCGCCAGTGGTGATAACACCGAGTTCCAGGCGGCCTACGAAGAGGCGGCCTCCCACGGGCTCCGCGGCGTCGTCTTCGCCCAGGCCGATGCGCTCCCAACCACCGAACGGCCGCTTCAAGGGGTGAAGCCGCTCGCCCTCCTGATCCTCGGCGATGTCCTCCGTCCCGAAGTGCGGGAGGCCTTTGCGATGATGGAGAAGCTCGGCATCGAACCGAAGCTGATCAGCGGCGACAACCCCCAAACCGTCGCCGCCCTCCTCAAGCAGCTCAACATCAATGTGAAGGGCGGCGTGGTTTCCGGAGCCGAGATCGAGAACCTGGACGAGAAGGCGTTCGATATCGCGGCCGATTACAACACCGTCTTCGGCCGCGTCGCGCCGGCCCTGAAGGCGCGAATCGTCGATTCGTTGCGCCGCCAGGGACACTTCGTGGCGATGGTTGGCGATGGCGCGAACGACGTCCAGGCGCTCCGCACCGCCGACGTCGCCGTCGCCATGGCCTCCGGGACCTCGACAGCGCGTGCCGTCGCTGGCATCGTCCTCCTCAACGATTCGTTCACGGCGCTTATTCGCGGCGCCAGCGAGGCGACGGCCGTGCTCGGCAACGCCGCCCGCCTGAGTAAGCTCTTCCTCGCCAAGAGCATCTACGCCTACCTCCTGATCGTCGCCACCAGCATGCTCGGGCTCAGCTTCCCCTTTCTGCCGCGCCAGGGATCACTGACGGCGCTGCTCACGCTCGGCATCCCCGCCGTGTTCATCTCGATCAGCATTCCGCCGCCCGATGCTGGCCGGGATTTCACGCGGAACGTCTTGCGCTTCGCCCTGCCCGCTTCGCTGGCCCTGGCAGCCTCCGCCGTCATCGTCCACCTGATCGTCGATGGCCTGCTCGATCACACGGCGAAAGAGTCGCAAACCCTGGTCTCGCTCACCGTCGGGCTGACGGGGCTCGTCTACATGCTCGAGGTCCTCGGGTTCGAAGGCGCATCCTGGCGGAGCCTGACCCGCCCCTTCCTCACGATCGTCCTCACCGCGCTGCTCGTCCTCGCCATGCTCGCCACCGTCTACGTGAGCTGGCTGCGGGATTTCTTCAACTTCTCGACGGTGAGCCCGGGCGATTGGGTGCTCGTCGGCCTCGCGGTAGCCGCCGCCCTCGCCGGGCAATACGCCTTCACGCGCTACTGGCAGCAGATCATCAACTTCATCCTCGGCACCTCGAAAAAGGACGATGCCCTGCGCGGACGGGCGGTGTGAACGGAGTGCCGGAGTGTGGGAGTAGCGGAGTGTCGGAGTCCTACTCCACTACTCCGTCACCCCGGTACTCCGATACTCCGGAACCTACCCCAGCGACGCCCAGAAGTCGTTCAGGACCTTCGCCCCGCCGGCGGGATCTTCACACATCCACCAATGGCCACGGCCCTGGAGCACGGCCACGGTGGCGCCCGCCCGCGCGGCTGACCGCCGGGCCATCACTTCGCCGCCGGTGTAGTGGTCCTCCGTCGGGATGATCACGAGGCCCGGCTTCACGGCGGCCTTCGGGAATTCAGCGCCGAACTGGCCCATCGCCGGCTGGGCCGCCGAACGGTAGAGGGCGAGGATACAGCGAGCCATGGTGGCGTTCACCGCCTGGGAGACCCGGAGGGCGGCGTCCTTCGACATGCCGAGCGATTCGAACTGGGCGGCCCGCGCTTCGACGGGCGCACCCGCCATTCCGGCCACGGCCTCTTCGCCCGCCCCCGCCGTCTGCCACACCTGGGCGGCATCGTGCCAGACGTACTCCGGGTCGAAGCAGCCTGCGATGTCGATCGCCCAGGAGCGGACGAGGTCCGGCCGCGTACAGGCGAGCCGGCCAACGTGGCCGCCGCCCCAGTCGTGTCCGACGAGATCGATGGGGCCCTCGATCTTCTCCAGTTCGCCCACGAGCCAGGCGAGGTAGTCGTCGCTGGTAGCCGCGAAGTCGTCGCCAGCCGGCGCGCCGAAGCCCGGGGGCGAAAGGGCTACTACATCCTGGCGGTTGAGATGCCCTCGCAGCTCATCCCAGATGGCGTCGGTTTCGGGGTTGCCATGGACGAAGACGGCGGGCATAGCGTTCTCCTCGGTGCCTGAAGTAGTGCGCGAAGTGTAGCCGGTGCGGGCTGTTGACGCGGCGAATGCAGCCGCTCGCCGCGCGCCGTTCGCGGCCGTCCATCTCAGCGCAGTTTGCGCGCTTTCGACCAGTCGAAGGGGACGATGCCCTCTTCCGCGAGCTGCCAGATCGTCGCCTCGGCGCGGCCCCCGCTGATCTCGAGGAAGCCGATCGTGCCGAGCTGCGTGTTCAGGTTGTGCGGGTAGGTGGGCGAGCCGGGGTTCACGCAGAGCGTCTGTCCAAAGGTGTCGATCGCCTCGACGTGCGTGTCCCCGTAGATCAGGACATCGAGGTCGGTACGGCCGAAATAGCGCTGCATCGCGCGGTCGAGCGTGAGGTGGGGTGGGTATTCGGGGATCGGCACGTCGTGCGTGATCCCGACCTTCAGCCCGGCGAAATCGAGCAGCCAGGACTCGCGCAGGCGGGGATGGTCCGGCTGAATCGGGCGTCCGCCGGAACCGTCTTCGCCGTTGCCGCGGGCCGCCCAGATCGGCGCGATGTCGTGGAGCTGGTCGAGGACGACGAGGTCGTGGATGTCTCCGGCGTGGAGGATCGCATCGACGCCCTGAAAGACCTCGAAGACCTGGGGCCAGAGTTCGTCGCGCGCTTCGGGGATGTGCGTATCGGAGATCAGGCCGATGCGGAGGGATACGTGGCTGCTGAACGGGGTCGGCTGGATGTTCATCTGTTCGTTGTCACCGGAGTTCGAAGCTTACGGCGGGGGTGACTATCGCGGTAACGGAGTATCGGAGTAGCGGAGTGACGGCGTACGCTTCGGGCATGGAACAACGGGACTTTGGCAGGCTCGGAACGATCAGCGCGCTCACCCTTGGTGGGGGCGGCACGGGACAGGTATGGGGAGCGACGACCCGGGAAGAGGCGATCGCGACGACGCGGGCGGCGGTGGAGGCCGGGATCACCTGGCTCGATGTCGCGCCTGGCTACGGCAACGGCGAAGCGGAGAACGTCCTCGGCGAGACGTTCGCCGGGCGGCTTCCCGGCGGCGTACGCGTCTCGACCAAGTGCTTTCTCGGCAATCCTCCGCCGGAAGAGGTCTTCGAACGGCTCGAACGGTCACTTTCGGAGAGCCTGGCGCGGATGCGATTGGAGCGGGTGGACCTCTTCTTCCTCCACGGCATGGTCATCCCGGATGAGCGGGCGGGGATGAAGGGCTACCGGGGCACGCCGCGAACGCTCTTCGTCGAGCGGGTGGCTCCGGCCTTCGAACGGCTCGTCGCCTCCGGAAGAATCGGCGCCTGGGGGATCTCCGCGGTCGGCGAACCGGGCGCCGTGATCGAGACGCTGGAAGCCGACCCGGCGCCAGCGGCGGCCCAGGTGGTGGTGAACCTGCTCGATTCACCGGGCGGCATGAAGTCGTTCGAGGAGCCGGCGCGGCCGCGGGAGATCCTGGCGGCGGCGAATCGGCGCGGCGCCGGCGTGATGGGCATTCGCGCCGTCCAGGCGGGGGCGCTGACGGACGCCATCGACCGCGAACTGGCTGAGGACCACCCGGAGATGGCCGACTTCCGCCGGGCGGCCCCGTTCCGGGCGTTGGCCAGGGAGCTGGGCGAATCCGCCGCTTCGCTCGCCCACCAGTACGCCCTGAGCGTTCCCGGGGTGGCGACCGTGATCCTCGGCGTCAAGAATCGGGAGGAGCTGCGCGGCTGCCTTGAAGCCGAGGCGAAGGGGCCGCTCAGCGCGGCCGTGATGGCGCGGATCGAGGCGAGCGCCGGCCGCTAACAGTCAGCTCCCCGCGTTTGATTGCGCTCCGAGCGTCCAGAGCGAGGAGAATGGGAGAGCCCAGAGCCTGTCGCCCGCGGGCAGCGCCTGCTCGCCGCCGTAGAGCAGAACGCCCCGGATGAAGCGCGGGCCGAGCTTGTCGCGCAGCAGTTCGAGCCCCCGGAACATTTTCGCCGTGGGTGCGGCCGTCGCTTTGACTTCGATCCCGACGACATCGCCTCCGCGCGTCTCCATCACGAAATCGACCTCCGCGCCGGAGTGCTCGCGAAGGAAGGAGAAACGCGGACGGAGGTCGCTCCACCCGGCCTGTTTGCGCAGCTCCCCGAAGACGAACGTCTCGATGAGCTGGCCGGCGACGTTACGCTCGTATGCCTCCCGCTCGGTGGAGACCTCCAGGAGGTGGGCCAGAAGGCCACTGTCGTTGAGGTAGATCTTGGGTGTGCGAACGAAGCGCTTGCCGAGGTTCGCCGTGTACGGCTGGAGCTCCTCGATCAGGAAGACGGCTCGCAACAGCGTCGTGTAGCGGCGCACCGTGGTCAGGGGGGTCGCCGTCGAGCGGGAGATTTCGAGATGGTTGAGGAGGTTCCCGGAGCGGGCGGCACAAAGCCCAAGGATATTCGGCAGGATGCCGAGATCCTCGACGTTGGCGAGGTCGCGGATGTCACGCTGGATGAGTTGGGCGGTGTAGGCGGCGAACCAGGCCTCTCTACGGCGGCCCCGGGTGCGCGCCACGGCCTCGGGGAAGCCGCCGGCGAGGATGGCGGCGAACAGCTCCGTCCGGCTCCCGCTTGCCCGGGTCAGCGGCGGCTCCTCAGCCGCGAAGATGGCGTCGATGAATCCCTCGCGTACCCCGCGCAGCTCTCCCTGGGAGAGGGGCCAGAGGCTGATCACCTCCATCCGCCCGACGAGGGCCTCGGCGAGACGGGGGAGGAGGAAGAGGTTGGCCGACCCGGTGAGGAGATATCGTCCGGGCTGGCGGTCGCGATCGACGTTCGCCTTCATCGGCACGAATAGCTCCGGGCCGCGCTGCACCTCATCGAGAATGACCCGCGAAGGGAGCCGGTCGAGGAAGCCTCCTGGGTCGCCGGTCGCCAGCCCGAGGGTTGCCGGGTCGTCGAGCGTGAAGTACTCGGCGCCCTGAAGCTCGGCTGCGACCTGTTGGGCGAGGGTCGACTTGCCAGTCTGCCGTGCGCCATTGAGGAAGACGACCGGCGTATCGCTGAGGGCCTCGTGAATGGCTGGAGCAGCGTTCCGGCGATAGCTCATGGACTGAGTATGACAGGCATCCCGGACAATATTCAACCGGTGAACGGATGATTATTGACCATACAGTGGATAATTATCGACCGTCAGGTGGATAATTATCAATCGTTTTTCATACTTACTAGCTTCGCCAAGCGCGATCGATGGTGCCGCCGCCGAGGACTTCGTCTTCGCGGTAAATGGCTATCGCCTGGCCGGGCGTGAGCGCGCGTTGGCGGCGCTCGAAGCGCAGCACCGTGCGTTCAGCGTCCGATTCGATGAGGCGCACGGGCGCGGGCGCGGCACCGTAGCGGGCCTTCGCCTCCAGCGGTTCTCCGCTGGCCGGCGGCTCGCCCGCGGTCCAGCGGCTCTCCAGGAACTCGACGGTATCGCAGAAGAGGTCCTCTTCAGGACCGATGGTGACGACATTGCGGGCGGTGTCGATCGCGGTCACGAAGCGCGGTTCGCCGAGGGCGACGCCAAGCCCCTTGCGTTGGCCGAGGGTGTAGGCGGTCACGCCCTGGTGTTCGCCAAGGAGCTTGCCATCGCTGTCGCGCAGCTCGCCCGGGGCGGCGGTCACCCGTTCCGCGATGAAGGCGCGGTAGTCGTTTCCGGGGACGAAGCAGATCTCTACGCTGTCGGGCTTCTCCGCTGTATCGAGACCGATCCGGCGGGCATGGGCCCGAACCTCGTCCTTGGTGAGGCCGCCGATCGGGAGCAACAGCCGAGCGAGCTGGTCCTGCTGGAGCATGTAGAGGACGTAGCTCTGGTCCTTACCGGGATCGACCCCACGGAGGAGCCGATGGGACCCGCTGGGGGGGTGTTCCACCCGCGCATAGTGCCCGGTGGCGACGTAATCGGCGCCAAGGGCGGGGAGGCGGTCGAGGAGGGCGCGGTACTTGATGTGTTCGTTGCAGCGCACGCAGGGGTTCGGCGTCCGCCCGGCCGCGTATTCGGCGACGAACTGGTCGACCACGGTCTCGCGGAAGCGGTCCTCGAAGTTCATGACGTAGTGACGGATGCCGAGCTGGCCGGCGACCCGCCGGGCATCGTCGATATCCTCGACGCCACAGCACTGCTGGTGGCCGGAAAGCTCTTCGGGACGGGTCTCAGTCCAGAGCCGCATGGTGACGCCGATGACTTCGTAGCCCTGTTCGGCGAGCAAGGCGGCGGCCACGGAGCTATCGACTCCGCCAGACATACCGACGACGACACGGGGGCTTGCCATGGCTATGATACTATCTCCTCAGGTTCAAGAGCCGCCCACTGGCGGCGTAAGGGGCAACGTCTGGAGTCCGAAGCACTGGCCAACAGGGCCGTCGACATTCTCTCTGACCGGCAGGCGCTGGAAATCGTCCTGCTCGATATCTCGAAGACATCGAGCTTCACGGACTATTTCGTGATCGCCACGGCCCAATCGCCTCTCCACTTTAACGCACTGGCGGACCACCTGGAGCGCGAGTTGGCGAACGACGCGGTCGATCTCCGGCACAAAGAGGGCTCGGCGGATAGCGGCTGGCTTCTGCTCGACTTCGGCGATCTGATCGTCCACGTCTTTACGCCGGAGAAGCGGGAGTACTACCGCCTGGAGGAGCTCTGGGGCCGGACGACGCAGGTTGTGCGCTTCACGGGCTGATGGCGATACGCGGCGCCGCGCGCGAGTGCGGTAGAGAAGCGGACTACCCCCGCCTGGGCGCTACTGGACCTCGAATTTCCAGGCGACGATCTGGCGGGGCGGTTCGCCGGGGTTGTTCGGATTCTGGACGGAGATCGCGGCATCGTGGCGGCCGACCGGGAAGCCCTCGACAGGGGCATAGCAGAGACGGCCGCCTGGGGTGGTGGCGTCGCGGCTGGCGACGATCCAGACGGAGCCCTGGCTGCCAGTAACTTCCTTGCCATCGAAGGCGACGCGGAACCAGAGCGTGCCTTCGCCTTCGGGCAGATCCTTGAAGTCAGCCTCGATACAGAGCCCACGTGGCCTACCCGGATCGGGAGAACGCGTATCGAACTGGGTGATCTTCTGGCCGTGGGTTGGCGAGATCTTGGTGATGTTGCCGCCGAGGCGCGGCGCCGTACCCGGCCAGGCCGCGGCGGGTGTTCCCGGAGTTCCATCCACCGAAGTGGTGGTCGTCGTCGTTCGAACGGCGGGCGTGGGACGGACGTCCGGTCCGTCGCCACAAGAGGCGACAACGGCGGCGGCGGCGAGACTGGCGGCGAGGGAGACGAGGACACGCTTCACAGCTTCTGAGGCTAGCATCGGCCGCCAGTCTGTTCCAGAGCGACATCCTCACCTTTGCTTTACGCGGCGCCGCGGCGACGCTCCTCGCATCTCACTTTGGAGGCGTTCTCATGGATTCTCTTGAAGCTGTCGAAGGCGAGGCGACGCCGGAGGCGTTCACGGAGGACGGTCCGCCCGCCCTTACGGATGGACTGCCGTCCGAAGCCAGTCAGGAGCTTGAGGCGGCCCGCGGCGAGAACGCCGCGCTCCTCGGGCGCTTGCGGGTAGCCCTGGCCGGGACGATCGCGGGGCTCGATCCGGAGGCGATCTCCGGCGAATCGCTGGCGGAGGTCGAGGCCAGCTTCGCGGCGGCGAAGGCCGTAGAGGAAGCGCTACGGAGAGCCGTGGCCCGCGAACGGACAGCCGCGATACCACCGGGAGCGCCGGGCCGGGCGGGCTATCTGCCAGCGACGCCGTTCGAGAAGATCCGGGCCGGGCTCGGGAGGTTGCCGGGAGGGTAGGCGCTCAGAAGATGAGCCCGCGTCCGGCTGGCGCGGCGCCATCATGCCGAGCCGGCGGTGACCCCTCCACCCAGCGTTGGAGGTCGACCGGGTCGAACGCTCCGAAGGCGTCGAAATCTCCGGTTTCGTAGACGTGCGGCCGCCGCTCCGTATCCCCCTCCGGGGCGGCGGCGAGCACAGCGCGAAAGACGAGCGCGAGCTCCCAGCCATCGCCGGGAGCGGGCAGGGACATGACGTCGGCGAGGGCGAGGTCTTCGAGCGGCACGCCGCACCAATCGTCGGCGAGGATGCTGGCCGCCTCGTACGGGTTCTGGGCGTAGTCGATGACGGACCAGGGCAACCATCGTCCGCGGGCCTCGGCGGCGGTCACATCGAAGGCAACCAGCCGGCCATCGAGCACGGGCACAAGGTGAACGGTGACCTGGAGGCCGCCGGCGGCCGGCGCGTGGTGAGGTGGGCCGAAGAAGGCGCGTCCCGTCACAGCAAGCCGGCGAACATGCTGGCATCGAAGGGGCCGACGGCGGCGAGGCTCGCGGCCGAGGGCTGGAGGAGCGCCCGACCAACGCGAATGACATCGTCCCGCGTGACGGTGTCGATGCGGGCGCAGACGTCGTCCACCGTCAGGATTTCGTTGAGCAGTAGCTCCTGGGAGCCGAGCCAGCCCGCGACTGAGCGCGTGTCTTCCATTCGCAGCTGGATGCGCCCGCGGGCCATCTGCTTGCTCTTATGAAGCTCCTTTTCGGTGAAGGAATCGAGCAACCGCGCGACCTCGGAAAGGGTGACCTCGACGACCGTCCGGGCCGATTCCGGGTCACAGCCGGCGTAGACGGTGAACGACCCGGCGTCGCGGAACTCGCTCGGGTAGCTGTGGACGTCGTAGACGAGGGCACGCTCTTCGCGCAGCTCCATGAAGAGCCGCGAGGACATCCCTTCGCCAAGGATGGTGCTCAGGATATCGACGACATAACGGTCCGCGTGGTTGGCCGGATAGGCGGGGTAGGCGAGGCAGATGTGCGCCTGCTCGGTTGCTTTTTCGCGAACGGCGATGCGCGATGTCCCGTTCCGGGCGACGGCCGGGTACCAGGCTCCCGGCGCGCGGGCGGGCATATCGCCCAGCCAGCGAGCGGCCGCCGCCAGGATGCGGTCGTGTTCGACGTTGCCAGCGGCCACGAGCACCATATTTTCGGGAACGTACTGGGCGCGCATGTACTCGACCACGGACGAGAGGGGGAGGGTGGTCACGCTCTCCTCGGTGCCTCCGACGTTTCGGCCCAGCGGCTGTCCCGGCCAGAGTGTCTCGTCGATCAGGATCCCGGCCATCTCGGCGGGGCTGTCTTCGATCCCGGCCAGCTCTTCGAGAATTACATGGCGCTCCTTTTCCAACTCGGCCGGGTCCATGACGGGCTCACGCACCATGTCGCTGAGGATATCGACCGTCTCTTCGGCGGCGGCGTGCGGCACCTTGGCGTAGTAGATCGTGACTTCGCGATCGGTGGCGGCGTTGTGCATCCCACCGACCGATTCGATGGCTTCGGAGATGGCGAGCGCAGTCGGCCGGCGCGAAGCGCCCTTAAAGAGCATGTGCTCGAGAAAGTGTGAGAGGCCCGCCTCGTGGTCGAGTTCGTAGCGGCTGCCCGCGCCGACGTAGACACTGATCGTGGCGGAGCGGGTGTGAGGAAGCGTGGACGTGACAACCCGAAGCCCGTTCGGGAGGACGGTTTTCTTGTGCATGTGGATTCATTGTACGACGCACCGACGGGCCGGGGCGATGATTCGCCACTGATTGCGATCGATCGTGGAATCCCCGTTGGGCCTCACCAAGGAGCCGACTGCCGGGACTGGTGCGCTGGTCCGGTATCGGAGGGCCAGCTGGCGCCGAGAGTGGACTTGAAGGAACGTGCGAATGTGCTAAGGTGTTAACGTGCGGAAGAAGGACTGAGATGAACAGGTTGACGGTGGTCTTCGACGACGATTCGCTGTACCGGCGGCTGAAGGTGCGTGCCGCGGAGGACGGTGTGCCAATGAAGTCGCTCGTCCAACAGGCACTGAACGCGCTTTTGGACCGGTCCGAAGACGATGGGGCGGTGCCGCCGGCTGGCGAGAAGGAGTGGAACTGGAAGGCGTTCGACCGCTGGCAGGACCAGGTCCGGAAGGAGGAGGCGAGGGTCTACACGGCCTACCCGCCGGACCTTTCGGACGTGAAAAAGTACCTCTATGGCGAAGAGCGCCCTCTCCCGCTCCGCATGCTCGCTGAGGAACCGGCGGAGTACGATCCACGATGAGAGTGTTCGTCGATGCTTCTGGCTGGGTACCGATGGAGATGCCGCGGGACCAGTGGCGCCCCGACCTGGACCGCGTGATGGCGATGCTTCGCCAGGAACGCCGCCTGAAGCTGGTGACGACGAACTGGACGATGTACGAGGCGCTGGCGATCACTCGGCGGCGCGCCGGGGATGCGGCGCAACGCCTTCATGCGGTGATCGCTATCCGTGCCAACGTGGTCGCCGTGCCGGAGGCGGCGGAAGCGGAGGCTCTCCGCCGGTTCCTTCGCTGGTCGGACCTCGGCGCCTCGGTCGTAGACCATGCGAATGTGATCGTGGCGGAACGAGAGCGTTGCGACGCGATTCTCTCGTTCGACCGGGATTTCGTCCCGCTGGCGGCGGCGGCAGGGCTGCGGATCCTCCGGTAGGAGCGGCGCATTCGGGCTATCAGGTGGATGGGAAACGAAAACACGGCGGCGCCGACTCGATCGCGACCTATGCCCGCTCTTCGTTCACCTTCAGTTCGCCGCCCCGCTCGGAGGGATAGGTCATGAACTCGAGGAGGTTTCCGTCGGGGTCGCGGGTGTAGATGCTGGTGCCCCGGCGTTGACCGGCTGAGGCGCCGCCGCGCTGTTCGACCGGTCCGTAGGCGATCTCGCAGCCTGCCTCGCGGAGCATCGCCTCGGCCTCGTCGATCGTGCCAGGAAAGTAGAAGCAGAGGTCGCCGCAGCCGGGCTGGGCGGTCGGGCCGCGGAGGGTGAAGCGCGGGTCCCGCCACATCTCCGGCGGGTGGACGTTGATCTTCACGTGTTCGTCCACCTGGATACCGATCCAGCGCACCTCTCCTCTTCGCCACTCCTCTTCGTAGAGGATGGGGAAGCCCAGGCGGCGGTAGAACGCGATCAGCGCCTCGACATCGTTGGTGGGCAGGGAGACATGATCGAAGCCGCGAACCCGCATAATTCACCTCCAGGGCCAATCGTAAGGTAGCCCACGCTTCCGGTAAGTCGGGTACAGTCCGCGCATGACCGAAGACTCGTTCGCGTCGCTGGCCGCCGGATGGCGGCAGATGGTGGAGATCTATCAGCAGGCGTGGAGCGACGCTATCGGGCTCGCGAACGCGGACCCCCAGGCTGGGATGAACGCGCTGACGACCGCGTACGAACGGATGGCCGGGCTGACGCGCGAGGCCGAGGCGTCGGTCGCGAGCCAAATCGCTGGGCCCCCGACGCTCGGCGAGGAGATCGCGACGACGGCCGAGCGAATAGATTCGCTTGCAAGCCGTTTGGCGTCGATCGAAGCACTTCTGCTGAGCCTGGCTCCCGGCGAGGCTACGGCCGCGCCAGAGTCAGCGAAGCGATCGAAGAAGAAGGGCGACGGGAAGAAGCGGGGAAAGAACAGGCGCGCCTGACGTTTGCGGTCTCACGGCGCCGGTCCGCCCCGATTCCGCTGTTACGGGGCGGCGAGCCGCCCGATGGCCCATGCCGCGCGCTCCACGCTCGGGTAGACGGCGATGCCGGCCGTCGTGAAGCCGTCGCGGACGCTATCGACGAGGGCGCGGTAGCGTGGGTTCATCGTCTCGGTGGCCCCGAGGACGACGGCGACGGGCCTGGTGGCCGCCTGGATCATCGCGGTAAGGCGGTTGCAGGCGTGGGTCAGCCGGTCCTCGGCGTCAGGGCGGCCGAAGAACCAGTCTTCGCCGATATTGGCGATCGCGACGTCGTACGCGTCACTCGCCAGCATCAGTTCGAGGAGGCCGTTGGAGGAGAGGCCGCTGCCGGCGAGGATCGACTGATCGACGGGGTTGCCGATCCAGTCGGCGAGCATCGGCGCCCGTTCGCGGACCTTTTCGCGAAGGCCCGGTGGCAACGGGACGAGGACGAGCCCGTTCTCTTCGCAGGCATCGGCGGATTGGACGCCGCGGCCGCCGCCGCCGCCTACGACGGCGGCGTTTCGTCCATTGGGACGGGCCATCAGCGCCGCCCCCACCATGGCATCGAGGAGCTGTTCCTGGCTTCGCGCTTCGATGGCGCCGGCCTGGTGGAGGGCCGCCGACCAGAGTTCGGCCGAACCGGCGAGAGCGGCCGTGTGCGAAGCGGCGGAACGCGCTCCGGCGGCCGTCCGCCCGGCCTTGTGGACGATAACCGGCTTCACGGCGACGGCGGCGCGGAGCCCCGCGAAGAAGCTGCGCCCATCGGGCACGCCTTCGACATAGGCGCCGATGACGGCCGTTTCGGCGTCGGCGGCAAGGTAACGCAGCATCTCGCCAGGGGTGACGTCCATGCCGTTGCCGTAGTTCGCGACCTTGCCGAAGCGGAGCCCACGGGCATGGCCGCGGATGATGACTTCGACGGCGTTGTTGCCGCT
>JANMTH010000670.1:0-6539 GCA_031390305.1 Thermoflexaceae bacterium | reverse complement strand
GCGAACTCTTCGACTGGCGGTTCGGCGAAGCCACCCTGCCCGGCAGCGGCGCCAGCATCAATCCCCAGGGCCCCGCCGATTTCGATGTTCAGGGGTCGTTCTTCCCCCTCCCTGCCGGCGCCCCGCCCACCGTCACCCTCTACTTTCGTGTCGACGACCTACAGACGACCGTGCCGAAGGCCGAAAGCCTTGGCGCCAGAGTCGTCGTGCCCATCACCCGGCTGCCCGGCGGAACGGACCTCGGCATCATCGTCACGCCCGAAGGCCATTCGATCGGCATCGTCCAGGCCTGACAGGCCCCCCGGTAGTCGTGGCCCACCGGGGCCACGGGCAGCCGTGCCAGGCCACGCCTCTCCCACCGCTACGCGGTGACGACGTCCTTGTTCAACGGGCCAAGGATCGCCAGAAGTTCGGCCTTCTCCTTCTCCGGCACCTTGTTCTTGTCGAGCGCCTTCACGAGGTCTTCGACGAGGGCGTTGAAGTCCGCCATCGTGATCTTCAGGCCCGCGTGCGTCGTCTTCATGTCCCGGCCCGTGTACTTCTCCGGTCCCCCCGTCACCTGGCCGATCTGCTCCACGAGCAGGGTCTGCAGCCGCGCCAGGTTCGTGTTCGCGAATTGCGCGTTGATCCGCGTATCCGCACCGATGTTCGTCACCATGTCCGCGACCACCACCTTCACGGCGGCCGCGCCTCCGAGCCGCTTATACAGCGTCTCCCCGCCCGTCGCCGCCGTCGTTGCCGCTGGCGCCTCGTCGTCGTCGTCGCCACAGCCCACCAGCACGAACGCGCCACCGAACACGGCCACGCCGCCCGCCGTCTTCAGAAACCCGCGACGGCCCATGCCCCGCCCGAGAAGTCCTTCCCTGTCTTTCACATCGTCCTCCAAGAAAGTGAGTTATCCCCTTCTACGACGTGTTTCCCCACCCTGATCACCCCTCCCGGCTCGTCCCGCCCCACTGCCCGCTGACGGCCGAGCCGCTAGCATGAGTCCCGAGCGTCCCATCTCCCGAAAGGCTTCCTCATGCAGCTCTTCCTCGATTCCGCCTCGATCGACGAGATCCGCGCCGCCGCGCGCTACGGCGTCATCTCCGGCGTCACCACCAACCCTTCCCTCCTCGCCAAAGAGGGTGGCGTCAGCTACCGCCAGCGCATCCTCGAAATCGCCGAGGTCATCGACGGCCCTATCTCCGCCGAATGCGTTACCCGCACCGCCGATGAGCTCGTCGTCGAAGCCCGCGAACTCGCCTCCTGGCACCCCAACGTCGTCGTCAAAATCCCGATCGACGACCAGGGCCTCGAAGCGATCGCCCGCTGCAGCCGCGAGGGCATCCGCATCAATACGACCCTCATCTTCTCCCCCAACCAGGCTCTCCTCGCCGCCCTCGCCGGCGCCGATTACCTCAGCCCGTTCGTCGGCCGCCTCGATGACGTGAGCACCAACGGCATGGACCTCATCCGCCAGATCGTCGCCATCGTCGAGACCCACGGCCTCAAGGCCCGTGTCCTCGCCGCCAGCCTCCGCCACCCCCAACACGTCGTCGAAGCCGCCCTCGCCGGCGCCCATGTCGCCACCATTCCGCCCTCCCTGATAGCCCAAATGCTCAAGCACCCCCTCACCGACCTCGGCATCCAACGTTTCCTCGAAGACGCTCGGACGGCCGGGCTTATCACCTGACGTAAAGGCTTCTCCGTATATTCCCAGACGGGACTCCCTGAACCTGAATCGGCCCCACTTCCGCCTCGCGGTTAACCGATCGGCTCCGTTCGCGTTATTCAGACATGTGGACCCGCGCTTGACGCAAGCGTAGGTTCTGGTTGATAACAACAAGAGTTACCGGCTTACAGCGGGTCGAGACGTAGTAAGCAGCGCCCAGCGTGGTGACTTTTTCCGACGGTTGGTGGGGTCTGTCCATGGTCTGTCTGGGGGACACCTATGGCGCAACCCGCGTGGCGTTGGATCGCTTCCATCGCTCTTCTGATTGTCGTGCTGCTCATTGGCGCGGGACGCTTGGCTTCGACGACGGCCCAGGTAGCCGCCCAGGCGCCTGAACAGTTCACCCAGCTGAACCCGCTCAAGGTCTATTCCGGGATTCCCACCCATCCCGGTCTCGCCGACGCCAACCCCACGGGCGGCACCAACGGCTACTGCGTCACCGTCGCTGGCGCCGGCCACTCCGCCCCAGGCTCGGACCGCGGCTTCACCGTCGCCAACGGGACGATCCTCAGCACCAGCTTCTTCGACAACGGCTCCGCCGTCACCACCGACGACGTCTACTGCGCCGTCGCCCGCGCAACCCGCATCGTCACCGTCCTCCCCCGCCCCGATATGGTGCTCTCCTGGACGTACCTCGAGAGCGGCCTCCCCAATACGATCACGCTCAACATCGCCGTCGTCTCCGTCGCCCTCAAAGGCACGAACGGCTTCCTCTACGGCGTCACATCGGTCTGCACCGAAGGCTGGGACCCTACCTTCCTTACCGGCTTCAACGCCAATACCCCCCCGGCTCTCCCCTTCGTCCTCGATACCGTCATCGGCGATGACCCGCCCGCCCCGAGCGACTGGGCCACTGTCCCCGCCTCCGTGAACGGCGTCGGCCCCGTCATCGGTTCCCCCCTCGATATCCTCGGCGTCGCCCGCGATACCGCCACCAGCCAGGAGTGGTGCCTCAACATCACCCGCGGCGGAGTGACCGCTCTCTTCGACATCGACGCCTCGATTCGCTTCTGGGCGATGTACGACTCAAACCAGTCCGGCGACGACCAGGACATCACCGAGGCACAGGCCGCCGTCGTCGATATCGAACTCCCCGACAAGCCAGAGCTCCGCCACCTGACGCCGATCGTTGCCGGCAACGGCGGTCAGGTCATCCCCGACCAGATCGCCCGCCCCAACGTCATCGGCGCAACCCACACCGCCTGCGTTCTGCCTTCCGTCACCCTCGACGTGATAAACCCGAACGATGTCTCGATCGCCACCATCTCCGGCCAGCCTTCGGTTCTCGGGAAGCAGGTCTTCCACAACACCGGCCAGGTGCCCGGCGTCCCCCAGGGCACGATCTGCATCAGCTGGAACTCCAACGGCACCGGCATCCAGGCCGTTACGGCGTTCATGACGGTCCATCCCACGAACCCCACCTTCCCCAACCTCCCCGCGCCACAGCTCGTCGTCACCTGGGACACCAACGGCGACGCCAACGGTGGCACCGTTCCCGGCGGCCCCATCTTCGTCCACTGGGACACCATCGAAAGCACGGTCATCACCACCGGCGGCAAAGTCGATCAAGGCGTCGTCACCGGGAAGACGATCACCGTCCCCGTGAACTTCAACCTCGTCAACGGCAGCTTCCTCGCCAGCCCGATCACCCTCTACGAATGGGTTCTCGGTGGCCGCCCGAACCCTCTCGGCGCGACCGGCGAACTACTGAACGGCGTTCCCCTGACGCTCTCGATCGTCGGCCCCTGCGGCTACTTCATCGATGGCGACCCAACCTCCACCGTCCTCACTGGCCCGGACATCGTCACCGTCGATGGCCGCTTCAAATTCGAAGTCTTCATCGATAACGACCTCGGCTGCAACCTCCGCAGCCTGATCACGGTCGAGATCCGCACACACTATCCCCCGTCCGTGAACCTGCCCGATCCGGCGGAGATCGAGCGCGTCAGCTTCCAACTCGTCTTCATCCCCGCGATCTCCGTGCCCCAGCTCGCCTGGGCCGGCCAGATTGTCACCGTCAGCTACGGTTTCTCCGGCGATTGTGACGCCGTCAACACGATCACCTTCCTCCGCCCCGATAACCAGCCAGGGACCTTCCTCCCCGGCGCTGGCGTCGCCCTCGATGGGCCGAACACCGCCTTCGTCGTGCCGATCGATGGCGCAGGCGGCTGCGCGGCCACCGTTCAGTACGAAAGCGAAATCCCCGGCACCGTCGATATCTCCGCCTTCATCACCAGCGTCAACATCAACGCGCCCCGGATCGCGGAGTTCTCGAAGATCGTCTTCCCGATCTTCTTCATGGTGTTCGAAAGCCTCACCCTCACCCACGACCCCAACCTCGTCGTCTCCGAGCGCGGCGACCTCGATGCCAACATCAAGGGCTGGTTCATCGGCGATAACCACTCCGGCCGCCCCCAAGAAGTCGTCCAGGGGATGAACGTCCCCGCCAACCGCTGGGTCCTCCCCGACGACTGGGAGAAGCTCCGCGGAGACGCCGATTCTCGAGGCGCCTGGCCGAGCGAAGCGCCCATGCCACCCGCCCGCGTCACCTTCTACATGCGTAACGAAGGCGTCAAGAACGTCTTCAAGTCCGGCGTCAAGAACGGCGCCGCGGGCTTCTTCCTCCACGATGCCTTCGACGAGTTCTCCGAAAACGTCGATACCGATACCGGCATCCCCAGCGTCCTCGGCTCCTTCGAAAAGCCCCGCATCATCAGCGAACTCACCGATACCCGCGCCCTCGCCCAGGTCGATCTCTTCGGCGACCTCAATCTCTCCTTCGAAGCCTGCGCCGTCAACCAGAAGACCGGCAACCCACACTGCAAGCCCGGCGATATCGCCGGCCGCACGACCTACTTCGCCATCGCCGACTACATCACCGGCCGCGGCAAGAACCCGATCGTCATCGCCCCCGACGTTACCACCGTCTTCACCTGGTCTGGCTACAAGGACGTCACCATCGTCGATGGCGAGGCGCCGCAGTATAAGTACGTCGTCGCCCACCTCAAGGACCGCGATGGCTTCTGCGACGCCGTCTCCTACAACAACACCCTCGGCGTCCCCGTCGATTTCAAGATCGACGCTGGCGACGGAATCATCGTTGGCGCCGCCGACCGCCCCTTCACCATCCACGACACCCGTCAGTTCGCCCTCGCCACCACCTTCGACACCAAAGACGACGCCGAAGCCCCGATGAACCTCGGAATCGCCAAACCCGTCATCGCCGAGGACGAATGCCAGGCCTGGATTAAGGTCAGCAACAGCCTCCTCGGCCGCACCAACGTCCTCGTCACCTTCCCCGCCCCCGCTTCACAGGTCCCCGGGCCGGTCCGCGTCACGAACCTCGTCTGCGGCATCGGTGGGACTGTCACGGTCACGAACACCGGCGCCCACCCCGTCTCCCTCGCTGGCTTCGCCATCCGCAGTATCGGCGGCGCCGCCACCAACGAACCCGAAGCCCATCTCGGCCTCGAAGGCTACCTCGAACCCGGCCAGAGCAAGACCTTCTCCGGGCGGAAGCTCCTCGCGCCCTGGATCAACGGCAGCGACGAGAATCTCGCCGACCCGCGCGACTACGCCCGCCTCATCTGGGAAGAGCAGACCATCAGCCTGATGGATTGCGCCGGCATCGTCTTCAACCCGCCCCTGCCGCTCATCCCCCTCGATGGCGAAGGCGAAATCCAGCTCGATGTCATCGTCGAGTTCACGGCCGGCCAGGGCGCCAACCTCGTTCAGGGCTGGAACCTTGTCTCCGCCGGCTCCTCCGACATCACGATTGCCGCCGCCGCCGGGACGAACCTCCCCAACATCGAGGTCGTCTTCGGCTGGGATTCAGCCACCCAGACATGGGAGCGTTTCGTCCCCGGCGCTCCCGCGAACGTGAACACCACCGACACCTTCAAGGCCGGCCGCGTCTACTGGGTGAAGGCGAAAGAGCCGTTTACGCTCTCCCTGCCCCGGTAGTGGCGGTAAGAGCGCGTCCGGCTACTCTCGAAAGAGCGGCCTGGCGAGGGCCGCGGTTCGAGCTATGACACATAAACTCTCCACAGCCCTTCTCACCGCGGCCGTCCTCACGGTCGCCATCGTCGGTCTCACCCTCCTCCCCGGCGTGCAAAACGCCGCGGCCCAGGCCTTCGGCCCGCCGATGACCCTCTACGGCTCCGTCGCCGATTCCGCCGGTCCCGTCGAAGCTGGCCTCCCCGTCGAAGCCTTCATCGGCGCGACCTCCTGCGGCAAGGGCAAGACCGAACTCGCTGGCGAAGCCGCCGGACAGGTGACCGCCTACGTTGTGGATGTCGTGACCCGAGAACAGAAGTCCGGCTGCGGCAGCCTCAACGCCGAGGTCCGCATCAAGATCGGTGAACGCTTCGCCACCCAGACGGCCCGCTGGAACGCCGGCCCCGTCCGCGTCGATGTTACCTTTGGCGAAGCGACTCCCGCCCCGATCCCCACCTTCACCCCAACCCCAACCCGCACGCCCGGCCCCGAGGTCACCCAGAACCCTCCCGGCACACCGACCGGCGGCGCGACAGGCGAAGCCACGGCCAGCCCTGGCCCAGGAACGCCCACCAGCGCCGGTACGGCCGTCAGCGGCAAGTCAGCCACGCCCCGCGGCGGCGTCATCACCCAGAACCAGTCCGGTGGCGGCGCTAGTCCCGGAAACGGCGGAGGCTTCCCCGTCTGGGCCGCCGTCGTCCTCATCCTCGGCGCCATCGCCGTCGTTGGCGGCGCCGCCGGCTACATGCTCTCCCGCAATCGCGCCACCCCCGACGAACCCGCGTAGCCGCGCCCCACAGGGGGCGCCTACCCCCGAACCCCGCCCGTC
>JANMTH010000082.1:0-6575 GCA_031390305.1 Thermoflexaceae bacterium | reverse complement strand
CCTCGCCGCCCCGATCGTCGCCCGCTATCTCGGCGACTTCGGCGCCGACGTCGTGAAGGTCGAATCCAGCAGCCACCCGGACACGCTCCGCGTCGGCACGCCCTACGCCGAAGGAACCGGCCTCGACCGGTCGGGCTACTTCGGCGCGTACAGCGCGGGCAAGCGCAGCTTCGCCCTCAACCTCCAGGCGCCGGGCGCTCACGCCGTCCTCCGGCGGCTGGTAGAGCGGTCCGACGTGCTCGTCGAGAACTTCGCCCCCGGCGTCATGCGGCGGCTTGGCCTCACGCCCGAGGTCCTTCACGCCTGGAACCCCCGCCTCGTCGCCGCCAGCCACAGCCTCCAGGGCCAGACGGGCCCCCGTGCCCCTCATCGCGGCTACGGTCAGATCGCCTCGGCGATGACCGGCTGGTACGACCTTACCGGCGAGGAGGGTGGCGAACCGCTCGGCCCGTACTCCGCCTACACCGACTTCCTCTCCTGGCCGATCCTGCTCTCCGCCATCCTTGTGGCCCTCGAAGAGCGTGACCGCACGGGGCAGGGCCAATACATCGACCACGCCCAGGTCGAGTCGTCGCTCCACTTCCTCGCCCCTTTGCTCCTCGAACAACAGATCACGGGCCGTTCGCGGACGCGCGCCGGAAATCGCAACGACGGCTTCGCCCCGAACGATACCTTTCGCGTGGCGGGCGATGACGAATGGGTCGCGATCACGGCGCGTGATGACGCCGAATGGGCCTCCGCGGCGGCCGTCCTCGGGCTCCGACGCGAGCCCCTCCTCGATACGCTCCCCGGCCGCAAGCTCCACGAAGCGGCCCTGGACGTCGCGATCGCCGCCGCCGTGGCCGATCGCGACGCGAACGAACTGGTGGACGCGCTCCAGGCCGCCGGGGTGCCCGCGCATCACGTTCACAAAGCCGAAGACCTCTTCGCCGACGTACAGCTTCAGCATCGTGGACTGTTTCGCCGCCTCGAACACCCCGTCCTCGGCGACCACGCCGTCATCATGCACAGCTTCAAGATCTCCGGCTGCGAGCCGGGCCCCTGGAGCGCCGCCCCATGCCTCGGCGAACACACGTACGATATCGCCCGCAACGAACTCGGCCTGGACGACGACACGATCGCCGGCCTCGTCGCCGAGGGCGTCCTCGCCTGAGGCCGCCGAACCATCGAGGAGGATGACCATGCGATTCGAGTTCACGCCGGCTCAACAGCGGTTCCGAACGGACCTGAAGCGGTTCCTGATGGAGGAGGTCGGCCCCTCGCGCGGCGACGGCGGATCGTCACAATCGTTCAGCAAGAAGCTGGCCGAACGGGGCTGGCTCGGGCTCGCCTGGCCCAAGGAGTACGGCGGTCAGGGCCTCGGCGCGCTCGAACAGATGATCTACACCGAGGAGATGATCCTCGCCAACGCCCCGCGCGGCTACCATTTCACCGCCGAACGCCAGGTCGGCCCATCCCTCATCCGCCACGGCACGGAAGAACAGAAGCGGGAGTGGCTGCCCCGCATTACCCAGGCCGGAGTGAGCTTCGCCCTCGGCCTCTCCGAGCCAGGCGCCGGCTCCGACCTCGCCGCCGCCGCCACCCGGGCGGAGCGGGACGGCGACGAATACGTTGTCACCGGTCAGAAGATCTGGACCTCCAACGCCCACATCTCAGATTGCGTCTGGCTCGTCGTGCGCACGGACCCGGCGGCGCCAAAGCATCGCGGCATCAGCTGTCTGATGGTGGATCTCGCGAGCCCGGGCATCACCATCCGGCCCCTCCTCGATATCACGGGAGGGCACCACTTCAACGAGGTCTTTTTCGACGCCGTTCGCCTCCCCGTCGATCGCCGGGTGGGCGAAGAGAACCACGGCTGGTACATCCACGCCGAACACCTGGATTTCGAGCGATCCGGAATCGAACGGCTGATCGACCTCGAGTTCATCTTCCGCGATGTGTTGGCGGCCGCGCGTGAGCGTGCGCGGCGTGGCGCGCTCACGGGTACCTTGCGGGCGCAACTCGCCGAACTCGCCCTCGAACTCGAAGTGGGCCGCCTGATGTGCTACCGCGTCGCCTGGATGCAGAGCGCCGGCCTCGTCCCGAACGCGGAGGCCTCGAGCGCCAAGATCTTCGGCACCGAATGGTCGCAGCGGATGATGACGGTGGCCATGAAGGTCCTTGGCCTTTCTGGCGGAGCCGCCTTCGACGAGCCGGGGCTGGCCGCGACGGTGCGCTACGGCTATCTGAACGCCGTCTCGCGGACGATCGCGGGGGGCACATCCGAGGTGCAGCGCAACATCGTCGCCAGCCGCGGCCTTGGGCTCCCGCGCTCTTGAACACCGCCCGGGCCGAATCTACGCGAACTCCAGCGGCTCCATCACGATGATCGCCTGGCCCACCACGTCGCCGTTCTCGAGATCGCGCAGCGCCTCGTTCACGCCCTCGATCGTGTAGCGGTTGGTCACGATCGCCGTTGCGCTCAACGTCCCCTCGGCCACCCGCCGTCCCAGGGCGGCGATGACGGCGTCCGCGTCCGGCTCGTAGGCCCCGGGGGCACTCGGCCTATGCCGGGCCGCTCAGGCTATGTGGTCTCGCTCCCGGGCTGCCGCTTCGCCAGCGATGTAGCCGAATGTCATGCCCGGCCCCAGCGTGCCGCCCGCACCGCCATAGACCATGCCCGTGCTGCCCGCCATCGTGTTGCCGGCCGCATAGAGGCCAGGAATGACCCGTCCACGCGGGTCAAGCACCTGGCCCGAGGTGTTCGTCTTCGGGCCGCCCTTCGTGCCGAGAGCGCCCGAAACGAGCCGGATGGCGTGGAACGGTACGCCTCTGAGCGCCCCCAGCGTGGCGAACGGCTTCGGGAGAGAACGGTCGCCGTTGTAGCAGTCATAGGCGCTTTCGCCGCGTGCGAAGTCGGGGTCCTCTCCCCGTTCCGCGCTGGCGTTGAATCGTTCCACCGTTCGTTCGAGCGCAGCCGCATCCACGCCGATTGCCCCGGCAAGGTCCGCGAGAGTGGCGCCGCTAAAGAGCAAGCCGTCGGGCAAGGCTTCGCTGGGACGATAGCCAGCGACCGGGTATTTCCGGAAGAAAACGTCGTCGAAGACCAGCCACGCAGGGTTGTTCAGGAACGAGAAGTTCGTCGGGTCGAAGGTGTGGAAGGCACGTCCGATGTCGTTGTAGTTCGCCGCCTCGTTCACGAAGCGACCGCCCTTCCGGTTCACAACGATCGAGCCGGGGAGCGTCCGCTCCGAAACGCAAAGCCGGAACAACGGTTTTCCGCGCACGGTTTCGCCAGGGATCGGTATCGTCGGCATCCACCACGCTTCGCTCATGTTGCCAAGAGCCGCGCCGGCTTCCATCGCCATCAGAAGGCCGTCGCCTTCGTTTTCGGGCGCCGAGGCTGGTCCCGTCAGCGGCCCACGCAGGAAGGCTTTCACCAGGTCGCCGTTCCACTCGAAGCCGCCCGTCGCCAGGATGACGCCCTTCCGCGCTTTCACGAAGTAGTCTCGCCCATCGCGCTCGGTCCGGACGCCGACCACGGCGTTGCCCTCACGTACCAACTCGCAGGCGCGGACGCCTGTCATCACCGGCAGCTCGCGGTCGAGGCAACCTTTGAGGAGTGCGCCGACAAGACCCTGGCCCAAGCCCCGGTAGTCCCGCCGGGAGCGTTCCGCCAGGACTTCGGCGCTGGGAATGCCTGTTTCCATCGCCTCCACCAGCGTGATAGGGACGATCGGCGCCTGGGGGTGGAGATCCGTTGTCAGGTGGTTTACCCGCCCAGCCCATGAGCCAAGCTCATCGAACGGGAAGAGGTCCGGGTCGAGTGACCGCCCTCCCTTCGGCATCCCGCCAGGATTCTCCGGGTGGTAGTCCGGGTAACCCTCCGCAAGGTGAAAGCGAACCGGCGAGTGCTCTTCCATGTACTGGACCATCTCCGGGCCACGGTCCACGAACGCCGCGGCGAGGTCCGCGTCCATCACGCCCAGCGAAAGGGATTCCAGGTAGGACAGGGCTTCCTCGCGTGAGTCGCTGATCCCGTGTTCGGCCTGATGCGGGTTGTTCGGAATCCAGGCGATCCCTCCCGACATCGCGCTCGTACCGCCGACCCGTTCAGCTTTTTCGAGGATCGCGACGCGGGCCCCTCCGTCAGCGGCGGTAATCCCGGCGGTCAAAGCCGCTGCCCCCGACCCTAGAACCGCCACATCCACTTCCAGATCCCAGCGTTCCGGGATGTTCATGATCGTGACCCTCCTGCGACCGCTCCGGCCGCGAGGCCGAGTTTACGCGTACCGCGAGGCCGAATCTACGCGAACTCCAGAGGCTCCATCACGATGATCGCCTGGCCCACCACATCGCCGTTCTCGAGATCGCGCAATGCCTCGTTCACGCCCTCGATCGTGTAGCGGTTGGTCACGATCGCCGTCGCGCTCAACGTCCCCTCGGCCACCCGCCGTCCCAGGGCGGCGATCACGGCGTCCGCGTCCGCTTCGCGCAGCCGCGCGTTGGCCCCGGCCTTCTGGGTGGCGGCGAACGTGTCCCGTTCCGAATCCGTGCCCGGCGCCCCGAGAAGGTAGGAGCGGCCCCCGCCCGAGAGCCCGTGTGCGCCGGGCCGGTTCTTCGTTGGGTATTCGTACACGCTGTCGAAGAGGTGGTCCACGCCCACGGGGCAGATGGCGGCGATTCGCGCCAGCGCCTGGTCCGTCGTCGCGTTGATCGTGTGCGTCGCGCCCAGCTTCGTGGCCAGCGCCAGGCGAGCGTCCTTCCGGTCGATCGCGATGATTGGGCTCGCTCCCGCCTCCCGCGCGGCGGCCACCGCCATCAGGCCCACGCCAGCCACCCCGAACACGGCGACCGATTGCCCAGGGCCCACACCGGCCGCCATCACGGCGCCCGCGCCCGTAGCACCCGTCATCCCAAGGATGGCCGCCGCTTCCCGGTCTGGCACGGCCGGGATAGCGTAGCAGGCGCGCGCATCGACGAGCACATCCGTGGCGAACGTGAACGCGGACGACGCCATCGGCGCCGCGATGTCCTCCGGTTCGAAGCTGAACAGCGTCTCGTCACGCCAACCGCCGCGCCCCAGCGCCGTCACCACGACATAATCGCCGGGTTTCACCCGCGTCACCCCCGCGCCCGCGGCCCGCACCCTCCCGAACGCCTCCGTGCCCATGAGCAGCGGGCCGGGCTGCGGTTCGACCACCTGCCGCAGCTCCGGGTAACCCACACCGGCCGCGAAGATCTCCACCAGAACCTGGCCCAGGCCTGGCTCATCGAGCTCAGTCTCGTGGATAGTGAGCACGCCCGAGTCGTTGTCGAGGACGACAATCCGCGCTTTCCTCGCCATCGGCCGGCTACCGCTCCACGTACGGCGCAAGGAGCTGGGGGATGCGCAGTTCGGCCGGTATCCGCTCCGGGCCGATCATCCGGTCGAGCTGCTCGGCGCAGTTCCAGATGCGGCGCTCCTGGTAGCTCGTCGGCATGCCCACCAGGCCCGGCGAGTTCAGCGACTTCTGCATCGGCGCCATGTTCCGCGTGTCTTCTTCCATCACCCCGTCGAAGCCGTTGAGCCGCGCCTGCCACTCCGGCGTCTTCACCGGCGAAGGGCCATCGCCCCAATCTACGCAGAACGTGACCCACTCGAACAGCGTGTGGCCGACGTCGATCGGCCAGGCGAGGAGGAACGGCATCCCCGTCGCGCTCACCGGCGTGATCAGGTTGGGGAACGCGCTGAAAGCCGTGCTCGTGCAACGCGTCATCCCGTTCACCGTCGGGATCTCCTTCATCACGTCGCTGATCGGGGCGCGGCTCAGGTCCATCCGCCAGTCGAGCTGGTCGCGCATCCCCATCATCTCCGCCGTCCGCTTCGACATCGGCGTGATCATCCGGGAATGGCCGTTCGGGAGGATGCCCATCGTCGCCCCGCGCTGGTCCAGCGCCGAAACGCCGCCTTTGTGGTGGATGTGCTTGAAGTGGTAGACCTCCTGGAACGCTTCGACCGTCACCTTCCAGTTGCAGGGGATGATCGTCCAACGACGGTCGATCATCCGCAGTGTTTCGCCCTGGAACATCGCCATCTGCTCCGGGATCGGGCTCAGCCAGTCGAGCAGCGCGGGCGCCTCCCGGTCCTGGTTCACGAACACCCAGCCGTCCCATGTCTCGCAGCGAACGCCTTCAAGCGCCGCCCCTCCGTGGCCGGCGGGGTGGCCCTCGAAGTCGTAAGCGAGGCCGTCCGCGCCGCCGATGACGCCATCCTCGAAGCGGTATCGCGGGAACTCGTCCTGCACCTTCAGGTTGTGACCCGCCGAATCGAACTCCTTGATCCGGACGAGAGCGCTCTCATCCGGATCTGGCACGAGGAGCGACCCGTCGGCCGTCTGGTTTCGGAAAGCGCGAAGCCGCCGGTCTTCGCCGCGGACGATCAGCAGGTGGGTGCCGAAGCGGTTCCAGAAGAGGTGTCCGCCCGGCTCCGCCGCCTCTTCTTGCCGGCCCGCGAAGAGCCAGACGCTCGGCCAGAACCGGGTCATCTCCAGATCGAAGAACCGCGGGTCGCGGTAACGGCCGGCCGGGATGTCCGGGAACTTCGGAAAGCCTTC
>JANMTH010000663.1:0-5590 GCA_031390305.1 Thermoflexaceae bacterium | reverse complement strand
GCGTTCGCGTTCGGGCTGGCGCTGGTGGCGGCATCGGCCTGAGGGCGTGGTGGGAGCGATGACCGGCGTGCGGGGCCGGGGGCGGACGAAGCCAACCTGGAGCGGCACGAACGGCCGGCGTCGCGGCCGTTCTGGGACACGCCGGGGATGTACGTGCCCTTCCAACAAAACTCCGAAGATGATTCGCGGCCGGGCGTCCAGCCCTCACCCCCCGAGCCCCCTCTCCCGCCCCGGCGGGGCGTGGGGGAGCAGATACACAGAACTAAAGTTGGTAGGGCAGTAGGCGGCCGCGGTGGGCGGCGGCTCCGGGCCTACCCGCGGCCGTGGCGGAGGAGGGCGCCGGGGGTGGCGCCGGTGCAGTTGCCGTCTTCGAAGGTGACTTCGCCGTTGACCATTATCCAGCGGTAGCCCTGGGGGCGGCGGACGCGGCGCCATTCGCCGCCGGGGAAGTCGTAGGCCTTTTCCTGGGGAAGGAGGGCGAGTTTATCGAGGTCGTAGACGAGGATATCGGCCGGTGCGCCTTCGCGGAGCCAGCCGCGGTCGCGGACGCCGGCGGCGAGGGCGGGGTAGGCGCTGAGGCGCCAGTGGGCCTGTTCGAGGTCGAGCAGTTGGTTTTCGCGGACGAGGTTAATGAGGAACTCGGTGGGGTAGGCGCCGAGGGTGAGGAATTTCGTGTGCGCGCCGCCATCGGAGACGCCGGGGATGGCGAAGGGCGAATTGACGAGCTCCTTCATCGCGGCCATGTCGGCGCGGCGGGGGGGCGTCACGAAGGTGGTCTCGAGGCCGTCTTCGACGGCGAGGTCGAGCATGGCGTCGATCGGGTGCTTGCCGAGCTGGGCGGCGAGTTCGGCGACGGTAAGGCCGGAGAGGTGCTTGCGGTCTTCGCGGCCGGTGTCTTCGACGATGAGGTCGGCGATGACGGCGCTGGCGCGAGCTCCCTGTTCGGTACCACCGCCAGCGACGGGGGCGAAGCCGGAATCGTATTCGGCGCGAAGGGCCTGTCGGCGAAGGGGGTCGCGCATCTTCTCGATCCGTTCGGCGACAGTGCCGAGGGTGACATCGCGCCAGAGGGGGCTGGTATCGAAGAGGTTCCAATCCTGGAGGGTGAACTGGAAGCCGATGTCGCAGGTAACGGCCTGGCCGAAGATGCGGAGGCCGCGTTCGTTGGTGCGATCGAGCCAATCGAGGATGGTGCGGTAGCCCTCGGAGGTCGCGCCGTGCTGGTCGGTAGTGAGGGTGACGACGTTGAAGATGATGGGGCGGCCGCTGACTTCGGCGAGGCGTTCGTGGAGGGCGAAGCCGCCGCCGGCGATCTGAATGAAGCCGCGGCCCTGTTCGCCGAGGACGCTGGCGAAGGCGAGGAGGTCGTCGTGGGACATGAGGTCGGTGATCATCGGGGTGCCGTCGTAGTCGCGTTGGACGCTGTTTTCGCCGGAGAGCTGGGCGGAGAAGCCGCAGCCTCCGGCGTCCATGGCTTCGGAGAGGAGGCGGCACATCTCGGCGCGCTCGGGATCGGTGGCGGGCCGGCTCTTCGCCGCTTCGAGGCCCATGACATACATCATCAGGGGGTTGAGGCCGACGTAGGCGAGGACGTTCACGCCCTTGGGGGTGCGATCGAGACTATCGAGGAAGTCGGGGAAGGTTTCCCAATCCCAGGGCATGCCTTCGCGCATGCAGGAGAGGGGGACGGCCTCGTTGCGTTCCATGGTGAGCATGGCGCGGTCGCGGAGTTCGGGCTTGACGGGGGCAAAGCCGAAGCCGCAGTTGCCGATGACAACAGAGGTGACGCCGTGCCAGCCGGAGATGGTGCACCAGGGGTCCCAGTAGATCTGGGAGTCGTAGTGGGTATGGAGATCGACGAAGCCTGGGGCGACGATCAGGCCGGTGGCATCGATGACTTTGGCGCCGCCGGTATTGCGGATGCCGCCGATGGTTGCGATGCGGCCGTCCTTGATCCCGATATCGGCGGTGAAGCGCGGGGTGCGGAGGCCATCGATGATCGTCCCGCCTTTGATCACGGTATCGAACTCGGTCATGGCGTTCCCTCCAAGTACGGCTGATCGCGTTCTACTCCAGGCGGCCGGGGAACGCAATGCGGGGGAGGGGCTTGACAGGCATGGCATGATTCCCAGATGGGACGGAGCGCCGGGCATGGTGGCGCGGGAGAGGCAAGTTGAGGGATGTCCATGGCGGGCTCCGCTGGGGAGCGGGGAACACGCCCTGGACGGACCACAGCCAAGACGGCGGGGGCCTGGCGCCCGTCCCATTTCTTTAGCGCTGTTCGAGCGGCGGCGTTGGTGTGACGCTCGTCCGGCGGGAGGCGCGAGAACGGCGCCGGTAGGGATGATCGGCCCTCTGCAACGACGGCGGCGATGCCGTAGAATGCGTCTACGCCGAGAAACAGGCCAGTTGGCCAGTATCCCGGACGCTCAACCCAGTTCTCGAAAGAAGACAGCCATGACCGAACTTGTGCAGCACGCGCCCGTCACGAAATGCCCGATGAACCTCGACGAGATCGACCTTTTCGCGCCCGGGGCGCAGGAGTTCTGGTTCGACGCGTACAAGATCCTGCACGCGGAGCAGCCAGTTGTGCGGATCCCGGGGGAAGGGGCACTGCCGGGAACGGATGGCTTCGTGATCACGAAGTACGATGACATCGCGAAGATCGTCTCGGACCCGATCGGGTTCCCTCAGCCGAGCTATGGCGGAGCGATGATGGGTGGTGGCCGCGGGAACGAACCTGAGCAGCTGGATATGAACGACGCGATGGCGCGGAACACGCTTCGCCCGAACATGGAGATGCACAAGCAGCACCGGATCCAGCTTACGGACCCGTGGGTGGGGGCGACGGGCGCGCCACGCCACCGCGAGATGATCACGCGGACCGTCGATCAGCTGATCGACGCGTGGATCGAGCGGAAGCCGGGCGAGATCGAGTTCGTGACCGACTTCGCGGCCGTCCTGCCGCAGATCGTGATGACGAACATCCTTGGTTTTCCGCTCGAAGACATGCCCCAGCTGAAGATTTGGGGCGAAGCGCAGGTGCGGCGGTTCGTGTACGGCGTCGGGCACCGCAACCTCCTCCCGGCCGAGGAGGAGATGGAGAACGCGAAGGCGCTGGGCGAGTTCATGGCCTATGTGCATGAGCAGGTGACGCGGAAGCGCTCGGAGCCCGGGGACGACATGACGACGTTCCTGACGCAGGTCGATTACTACGGCCGGAAGCTGACGGACACGGAAGTGATCGGGGTCATCTTCGGGATGCACATCGGCGGGCTGGAGACGACGCAGTACGCCCTGGCGGCGGAGGCGCAGATCCTCTGCGAGCAGCCGGAACTGTTCGCGCAGCTCAAGGCGGACCGTTCGAAGCTGCGCTTTTTCGTCGAGGAGTCGTTGCGCGTGCAGGCGCCGACGCAGGGTCTATCGACGCGAATGGCGGGCAGCGACGTTGAGATGCAGGGGGTGAAAATCCCGAAGGGATCGATCCTCCACCTCCGCTACGGGGCTGGGAACCGCGACCCGGAAGAGTTCGAGTGTCCGGAGATGGTGAACCTCGAACGGCCGACGGTCGGGCGCCACCTGACGTTTTCGCAGGGGCCGCGGGTGTGCCCGGGGGCCGGCCTTTCGCGGCTGGAACAGAACATCGCCTGGGACCGGCTGCTGGACCGGTTGGACAGCCTCTCGTTCACGCCGGGGAAGAACGATTTCACGCATCAGCCGGGGATCATGTTGGGGCTGTGGAAGCTGAACGTGAACTTCACGAAGGCGAAGTAGAGGATGGCGGCCGTGAACGCCCAGGACCCGGCCGAAGCGGCCCAGCAGCCGCCTGAGCCGGCGGCGAAGCCTCAGGTGGATGTGGCAGCGGTGCTCCGCGCGCTCGACCCGTTCTGGACGCGCGCGATCAACGACACGAAGTCGTTGACCGCCGAGGCCGCGGCGGAAGAGGAGCCGGACGAGGCGCGGTAGGCCAAAGCGCGAACGGTGCAACGACGGGGGTCGGCGGTGGGCCGCGTGCATGAGACCCGCGGCTATTGCACGGCCGAAGGTCTCTGGATCGCGCGCCGGGTGACCCTCCCCGGGGGCGTTGGATGGCCATAGCATCGAGCGTGGCGGGACTGCGGGAGCCGCGGCCGCTGGAGGTGTGTCATGGCGAAGAAGCGCCGTGAACGGGGCTGGTGGGAGACGCTGAGGTTCGCGCTCCCCGGCGCTCGCCCGGTCGAAGTCCGGGATGTGGCGGCGGCGGCAGCCGCCGAGTTGGAACCGGCGCGCGTGGACACCCGGCACGCTGGGCCGGTTTCTCCGGCGGCGGAACACGCGGAGGCCGAACGGGCGCGCGATGAGGTACGGCCGCGAGAGCCCGACCGCGAGACGCCCGTGACGACGCCGAGACGGCCGACGCCCGCGCGCTGGGTGGACCGGATCCCGATGAGCCGGAGGCGCCGGCACCGCGATTGAGCGAAGCCTGAGGAGAATAGTTGCGGCTGGAGATCACGGGCCCGTAGTGTTAGGGCCCGTGCGCGACTTCTTCCGCTTTCCCGACCCTGTGAACGAAGTAGCCGCGCGCCTGGTTGCGACCGGCGTGGTGCTGCAAACGGCGACGATCCTGGCGAGCGGGTGGTCGTGGCTGATGTTCGTCCTGGCCTTTGGGTTTTTGGCGCGGGTGGCCTCTGGGCCGCGCTTCAGTCCGCTGGGGCTGCTGGTGACACGGGTCCTGGAGCCGCGGCTGCCGTTCGCTTACCGGCCGACACCGGGCCCGCCGAAGCGGTTCGCGCAGGGGATTGGGGCGGTGCTTTCGGTGACGGCGGTGGTCCTCCAGTTCGGGTTCGGGCTGGGGGCGCTGGCGGCGGTATGCGTCGTGGCGATTCTCGTGGCGGCCTCGTTGGAGGCGTTCTTCGGATACTGCCTGGGCTGCAAGATCTTCGGGATTCTGATGCGGTTGGGGCTGATCCCGGAGAGTGTGTGCGAAGCGTGCGGGGACATTTCGCGGCGAAACAGGGCGGCGGCGTAAGTTGGCGTTCGTTGCCGGGCGTGCCGCCGGACTACGACGAGAGTTCAGCCCGGCGCGACCACCAGGCCTCGGCGGCGGTCATTGCGCTCTCGGCCTCGCGGATGCCGTCGCCCACGAGCCCCGCGGTGGCAGCCCAGTGCAAGGGTACAAGGGCTAGAGCCCCGGGGAGCCATCGGTACTCGTCGCGAGTCAACGGTTCCGGAGCCGTGCTTTCGTAGGCGTCGAGAAGTCGTCGCGGCTCGAGCAATTCCGCCGGCGGGCCCACTCCATCGGGGCCGCTCTGTGCGACGTGATTCAGGCTGCCCGCGATGTCGTACAGCCGCTCCCTGACCCTCGCGAAATCCAGGTCGAAGGTGGCCCATGAGCCGTCTGACAGTTCTCCCGCGTTGCCCAATTTGTAGTCCCCATGAATCGGAGTGCATGGCAGTTCGAGGCCCTTCCGGAACTTGGAGAGCTCGCCCGTCAGTTGGCGCATCCGACGCACGACCGGCTCGCTGCGGGGTCCGAGCCTGCGGCGTGTGAAGCTGACCGAGTGACGCAGTTGGCCGAAGGTTCTGTGGTCGTCGAGGGGTTCGGGCGGAC
>JANMTH010000621.1:0-3496 GCA_031390305.1 Thermoflexaceae bacterium | reverse complement strand
GACACGAAGGCACGAAGGTTATGGAGGACGGGACGTTTCGCCTGCTACCGCCGCGGCGTCTTTCATGTTTCCGAACCGACCGTTGTCCGCGCCCGCGCTATGCTGGAGGCGATGCGCAACGTCCGTGCCGGTCTGCTCGCCCGCTCGCGATCAGTGTTCGAACAGCCACCAGCGGCGCTTCGGGCGTTCGCTGTAGCGCAGGCCGAACCTGCGCGTCGCCGCCTCGTGCACCTGGCGCACCGCCTCTTCGGCCGAGTCCGTGACCGTCAGCCGCTCGATGTCGATCTGATCGACGTACCCGTTCTCTTCGACCACGGACTTCAGGAACTCGAGAAACGGCGTCCAGAAAGCACGGCCGACGAGGACGACCGGGAAGTCGCCGATCTTCCCCGTCTGGATGAGCGTCGCCGTCTCGAACACTTCGTCGAGCGTACCGAAGCCGCCGGGCATGACGATGAACCCGTAGGAGTACTTCACCAGCATCACCTTGCGGATGAAGAAGTAGCGGAAGGTGATCACCATATCGAGGTAGGCGTTCGGGTACTGCTCATGAGGGAGCATGATGTTGCACCCGATGGAGCGGCCGCCGGACTCCTTCGCTCCCCGATTCGCGGCTTCCATGATGCCCGGGCCGCCGCCCGTCATCACCGTGAACCCGGCCCGGGCGAGGGACGAGCCCACCTCGCGCGCGAGGGCGTAGCGGGGGTCGCTCTCTGGCGTGCGGGCCGAGCCGAAGACGGTGACACAGGGGCCGGCAAAGTGGAGCGCGCGGATGGCGCCAACGTACTCGCGGCCGACGCGGAAGAGATGGCGCAGCTCGAAACCCCGCCCCTGGGGGCCTTCCAGGAACTTCCGCTCCTGGCGCGCGCGTTGCGGCCGCTCGGGAGGGACGGCGGACGGTTCTGGTTGGACGACGGACATCCAGCGCATCTTTGCCGCCGTTTCCCGAGCGTTCAAGCGGCGCCACCGGCATGGCCGCCGTTAGACTGCGAGAATGTCCCGCAGCGGCCTCTTCGTTCTTCTCGCCGCCTCCCTCGTCATGCTGGCGGCGTGCACCGGCTCACTGGCACCGCTGGCGGACGGCCAGTGCGTCGTCGACCGCGTCATCGATGGCGACACGATCGTGGTGAGCGGCTGCCCCGAGGACCGCGTCCGCTTCCTGCTCATCGACACGCCGGAGATCACGAACCCGGCTGAATGTTACGGCGCGGAGGCCAAGCGTTACGTAGCAGGGCGGTTAGCGAAGGGCTCACGCGTCCGCCTCGATGCGGGCGTGCTCGATGAGGACCAGTTCGGGCGCTCCTTGCGCTTCATTTGGTTGGGGGATGAGCTGCTCAACCTGACGCTCGTGCGCGAAGGCTACGCCACGCGCTATCGCGCCGCCGAAGAGACGCGCTTCGCGGACGTCATCGCCGCTGCCGAGAGCGAAGCACGGAGCGCCCGGCGCGGAATGTGGGGGGCGGTCTGCGACGGGCGGCGGTAGGCCGGCCAATCCAGAATCGGCAATCGGCAGTCCAAAATGGCCTCAGTCGTCGTCTTCGACTACATGGGCGAGCGCCTCTTCCATGGTGGCCTTCGAAGCGATGAGGCGGCGGTAGTCGCCGAGTTCGCGGTGCATGTTGAAGGCGACGGCGGCCATCAGCCGGCCCGCCCGGCCGTAGAGCGAGACGAAGCGGCCGTCTTCGAGCGAGCCATGCTTGACGGCGAAGTCGTCGTCGCCGCGAGCGTGGCCGACGTACTGAATGCTGACGTCGTACTGGTCGGACCAGACGTAGGGGACAGCGGCGTGGGGCTTCTCCTGGCCCGGCTCGGCGAGGATGTTCTTCGCCGCCGTCATCGCCTGTTCGACGGCGCTCGTCCAGTGTTCGACGCGCATCACTTCGCCGTACAGCGGGTTCTTCCAGCGGCAGACATCGCCGATGGCGTAAACGCCCGGGGCGCTGGCCCGGAGGTACTCGTCGCAGACGATGCCGTCATCGACTTCGAGGCCGGAAGGTTCGACCCACCGCACCTCGGGGCGGACGCCGATGCCCACGACCACGAGGTCGGCCGCGACGGTGGAGCCATCGCCGAGGAGGACCCGTTCGACACGGCCCTCGCCTTCAACGCCGGTCACGGTCACGCCGCAGCGCACATCGGCGCCGTGGGAACGGTGGATGGCGGCGGCCACCGCACCGGCTCGCGGCCCAAGGGCTCGTTCGAGCGGCTGCGAGAGCGCTTCGAGGATCGTTGTCGAGAGGCCCCGCTGGCGGGCGGCGGCTGCTACTTCCGCGCCGATGAATCCGCCGCAGATGACGGCGACCCGCGCTCCCTGTTCCATGGCGGCTCTGATCGCGAGGGCGTCCTCCATCGTCCTCAGGACGTGGAGCCCGGCGAGCGGCTGGACGCCCCGCAACATGACCGGCGAAGCGCCGGTGGCGATGATCAGGGCCTCGTAGGAGACAGGCCCGCCGGCATCAAGGGCGACTTCGAACCGCTCCGTATCCAACGCCGTCGCGCGCACCCCGAGGCGGAGGTCCAGTTCGAGCTTCTCGATCTCCTCACGCGTGTTCAAGAGCGTCCGCTCCGGCTGCCACTTACCGAGGAGGACCTGCTTGGAAAGAGGAGGCCGATCGTAGGGGAGGTGCGTTTCGGCGCCGACGAGGGTGATTCGCCCGCCGTAGCCTCCGCGGCGGAGGGCGCTGGCCGCGCGGATCCCGCCGAGGGAGGCGCCAACGATGACCACGGAGTTCGGAACAGGCATGTCGAGGGCATTGTGGCGACTGTTGGCCAGCGCGGTCAAAGAACGTGGCGCCGGGCAGGTGAATCGCCAGGATGCCAAGGGGGCCAAGGGTGAGGACGAGGAGTTACTGGCTGACGGACACCGCCGCTGTTCATCGCCGGCCACGACGTGGACCTGGCGCTCTTGGCGCTCTTGGCGATTCAAACGCCCCGCCGGCGTGACTCCAGCGAGCCGTGCCGTATCATCGAAGGCGCGCTGGAGGGTGCCCTGTGGATGTCTTTCGTGTTCTGCTCTTTCTCCACATCGTGGCCGTGATCGTTGGCTTCGGCGTGACGTTCTCGTACCCGTTCCTGCAGGCGTTCGCGGAACGCGGCGGCGTGAGCGCGACGAGATTCTGGCTCCGAGGGATGCAGCGGCTCGACCGGATGGTGGTCTACCCGGGCGCCGTCCTGGTGCTGGTCTTCGGCGTGGGGCTTATCTTCAGCGACCACAACAGCTTCGGCGGGGATGCCGGGGAGATGCCGGGCTGGCTGATGGGCTCCATCGCCTGGTACGCCGTCGTCATGGTCGTCTCGGTGGCGGTGGTCCGGCGGGACGTGCAGGATGCGCTCCGCGTTCTCGAAGGGGTGCATGTGGACGGGTCGTTTCCGGCCGAGTACCTCTCGCTCTCGCGCCGGATACAGATCGTGGGCGGCCTGCTCGGCGTTTCGGTGCTCGGGATCGCCTACCTGATGGTCTGGGGGCGCGAAGGCGGCTTCTGAGCGGCTGTTGGAC
>JANMTH010000577.1:0-7541 GCA_031390305.1 Thermoflexaceae bacterium | reverse complement strand
GCGCTGCGCGTCTCCCAATCTCCGCTTCCTCGGCGCCTCCGCGTCCCACCGGCCGGGCTCCGTAGCCTTTTCTCGATTGACGGGCAGACTGCCGCCAACTAATATTTGGAAGTTGGCCGGGCGTTCAGGGAAGGGCTGCGTAGGCCTTGGAGTGTCCGGACCCTGAGGAGGCGCGACCCATGGTCATGGAAGCCGTCCGCAAGATGCGGACACCGACCGAGAAAGCCCCCGAGCCGGACCTTGGCAGCGAGCTGATCGCGAAGGAACGGTACACGTCCCCCGAGTTCATGAAGCTCGAGTGGGACCGGATGTGGACGAAGGTTTGGAACTGCGCGGGCCGCCTTCAGGACATTCCGAACCCGGGCGACTACTTCACGACGGAGTTGGGCAAGGAGTCGTTCATCGTCGTCCGGGAGACGCCCGGCCCCGATGGCATCCGTGTCTACTTCAACGTCTGCCTGCATCGCGGCAACCAGATCCGCAATCCCGGTTCCGGCCACGCCGAGACCTTCCAGTGCACGTACCACTTCTTCGAGTGGAACATCGACGGCACGCTGAAGCACGTCCCCGACATCGAGACCTTCGCCCAGGATGTGCCGCTGGAGAACTTCTCGCTGAAGGAGTGCAAGGCCGGCACCTGGGGAGGCTTCGTCTTCTTCAACATGGACCCGGACTGCGAGCCGCTGGAGGAGTACCTCGGCATCCTCCCGGAGCACCTCGACCCGTATCACTTCGATGAGATGTACCTGGTCAACGACAAGACGATCGAGTGGGACACGAACTGGAAGGCCGCCGTCGATGCCTTCAACGAGGTCTACCACGTTCAGGGCATCCATCCGCAGCTCCTCCAGATGCTCGACGACGTGAACGTCCAGATCGACCTCTACGACAAGCACAATCGCTACCTCGTGCCGTTCGGGCTGGTTAGCCCGCGCTACCCGGATCAGGAAGAGATCACGGAGCCGCTGCGGATGATGCTCAAAGGCTCGGGCATCGACCCGGATAACTGGGGCGGTTCAATGGCCGACGTGCGGCCGACCCTGATGAAGGGAACGCGCGAGACGGCGACGAAGATGGGCCTCGACGTCAGCGATCTGAACGACGATCAGATGACGGACGACTACCACTACATGATCTTCCCGAACCTGACCTTCAACATTCACGCGTCGGGCTTCATGCTCTTCCGTCAACGGCCGCATCCGACGGACCCGAACAAGATGCTCTTCGACCTTCAGAACGCCACGCGCATTCCGCCAGGGGCGACGCCTCCGCCACGGCCCGAGCACGAACAGTACAAGCACGGCGAGATCTCGCTCGGGCTGGTGCTGGACCAGGACGCCTACAACCTTCCGCGCGTCCAGCGGGGGATGAACAGCCGGGCCTATCCGGGCCTCTGGATCAACTACAAGGAACGCCGCATCCGTCACATGCACAAGACGATCGACGACTACCTCTACGGCCCCGATCGCTGAGGTGGCGAAGAGCCATAGTTCGAAAGGAGCCCGGCGTCGCCGGGCTCCTTTTGCGTCCGTCCGTGGGGATATCGCGCGGCGTAGCGAACGCCTGTACAGTCGCGCCCAGGCGGATTCGGGGGGAGGGCTCTGGCCATGCTGGACTACGACGAATACGACGCCACGGCGCTGGCCGAGCTCGTGCGTTCGAAGCAGGTGAAGCCCGCTGAACTTGTCGAGGCCGCGATCGAGCGGATCGAAGCGCGAAACGGCGACCTGAATGCGGTGATCATCAAGCGGTACGAAGCCGCGCGGGCCGAGGCGGCGGAGGACGTTGGCTCCGGGCCCTTCGCTGGCGTGCCGTTCCTCCTCAAGGATATCGGGGCGAACCAGGCCGGACTTCCCTACTACGCGGGTTCGCGCGCGCTCAAGGGAGCGGACTATCGTGACCGCGCCGGCACGGTTCTGGGAGAACGGTTCAGGGCGGCGGGCTTCATCACGGTCGGGAAGACAAACCTTCCGGAACTCGGGACCTGTCCGACGACGCAGCCGCTCTCCTTCGGGCCGACGAACAACCCCTGGGACGTCACGCGGTCGCCCGCGGGGTCGAGTGGAGGGTCGGCGGCGGCGGTGGCCGCGCGTATCGTTCCCGTCGCGCATGCGAACGATGGCGGAGGATCGACGCGTTTGCCCGCGGCGTGGTGTGGGCTCGTGGGATTGAAGACGACACGGGGGAGGATGCCCCAGCCGCTGAGTATCAGCCGCCTGGGTTCGGAACTCGTGGTAAGCCGGACCGTGCGTGATACGGCCGCAGTGCTCGATGCGACGCACGGCGCCACCGATGCTGACCTGTATCGAACGGCTTTGCCGGAGCGGCCCTATGTCCGCGAACTGACTGCCGACCCGGGCCGGCTGCGGGTGGCGATGCTGACCAAAGGCGGTGGTATCGAGGTGGATGGCGCTTGCGTCGAGGGCGTGGAGCGGACCGCGCGGGTGCTGCGCGAGATGGGCCACGAGATCGAGGTGGTGGACGGCGGCGCGCTCTTCGGAGGGGATGGCAGCGTAAACGGCACGCTCTGGATGGCGGGCATCACCCGTGGCATCGACCATCTGGCGGAGCTCCTCGGGCGGGCGATGACGGCGGACGACATCGAGCCGTACAACTGGACCGCAGCCGAACGGGGACGGTCGATCAGCGCTTCGGAGTGGACGAAGGCCCAGGAGATTCAGCAGGCCTGGGCGGCCAGCGTGATCGAATGGTTCTCCCCGTACGACGTTCTCCTGTCGCCGACGGCCGGCTGCCCGCCGCTGAAAACGGAGGACCTCTGGCCCGACCCCGAGCGGCCCTGGCGGATGGGCCGGACGTACGGCCGGATCGGGCGGTTTACGCTTCCGTTCAACGCCACAGGGCAGCCTGCCATCTCCCTGCCGTTGCATTGGACCGCCGATGGGCTGCCTGTGGGCATCCAGCTCGTAGCGAAGATGGGGCGAGAGGACCTGCTTATCCGCCTGGCGGCGCGCCTGGAAGAGGCGATGCCGTGGAAGCACCGAAAGCCGGCGCTCCTGGCGTAGCCCTCGAATTCAGGGCGCCGCGTTCGTCCGGGTCTCGGCCCATGCGGAGAGCGTGATCGCCCGGCCCTCCCACTCTGTCCCCGCCAGCCCGTTCACGAAGCGCTCGTCGGCGGTCACCAGCGTCGCCTTCAGCCGCTCGGCCAGCGCCAGGTAGGTGCAGTCGTACACCGTCCGGGATGTTGCGATCGCGATCTCCAATGCTCGGCCTGCGAGCGCGCCATCGCTATGGCAAACCACGCCGACGTCTGACAGCGTCTCCAGTAGCGCACGCGCCTCCTCGGTGGATAGGTCACCGGAGCGCTGCTTCTTCCACAGCACGTTGCCGACCTCGATCAGGAAGAACTCAGGTGCGTGCAGCGTCACGCCGTCCGCCAAAGCCACCTCGGCTACGACGGCGTCCGCTTCGCGCACGAGCCATTTAACGCCGACACTGGCATCGACGACGATCTCGATCACCGGTCGCGGTCTTCCCGGATCAGCTCAACGCTGTCCGGTCCCGTCTGCGGCCGTTGCCTGGCCCGCATCGCCGCCAATCGCGCGCGAAGCTCGGAGCGGTCGATACGCGTCGCCGCCGTCAACACTTCGCGCACTTCGGCTTCGAGCGACCGGCCATGGGACTCGGCGACGCGCTTCAGCTCCGCCACGACCGAGTCATCAAGGTTCCGAACCAGGATCTGGGCCATCGGGCGCCTCCGTCTTTCGAGCACGATAGCATATGCTATCACGCAGGACGCGGAGTCGCGGTGGGGTCCCTCTTAACTTTCGCGTGGACCTGCGGTCCACGAACATCGACGGTGAAAGGTCCGATCCCATCAGCCAGGCTCAAGTCCGGCCACGATGATGTTCAGCGCTCTCGGTCCTCCCGGATCAGCTCAACGCTATCGGAACCCGTTTGGGGGCCGTTGCGTGCTCGGAGTTCCGCCGCCCTTCGAACCAGTTCAGTTCGCTCGCTACGCGTCGCCGCCGTCAATACTTCGCGCACTTCGGCTTCGAGTGAACGGCCGTGGCGTTCGGCGACTCGTTTCAGGTCGGCGACGACGGAGTCATCGAGGTTGCGGACCAGAATCTGTGCCATCGGAGCCTCCTCACAGTCAAATGATAGCACGCGCTATCAGCGCACGATCCGCGCCTGGCGGCCCCGCTATCGGTCCGGGCTCCTGAGCGCCTCTTCAGCGGCCTGGGCGCCGGCGATACGGCCGAAGGTGACGGCCGGGCCGTACGATCCGCCGCCGCCAATGTAGACGTCGCCGTGGAACGTGCCGACCGTTTCGCCCGCGGCGAAGAGGCCGGGAATCGGCCGCTCATCCTGGCCAATGACCCGCGTTTCGGCGTCGATCCGGAGGCCCGTACCGGTCCAGGCGATGATCGCGGGCCGAAGCTCGACGGCGTAGAACGGGGCCGTCCTGATCGGCCGGAGGTGTTGTGGGGCCTTCAGATAGGCGCTGTCGCGGCCGGTTTCGACGTCGGCGTTGTACTTCTCGATCGTGCCCTTGAGCGGCGCGGCGTTCACTTTCGCCTGGGCGGCGAGATCGTCCAGGGTGCCGGCGCGGATGATGCGCCCTTCGTTCGCCTTCGCTTCCAGCGTGTCGGCGTTGAAGCTGGGGCCGTAAGCGGCCGTCTTTCGGGCGTCCTCGTCGAAGATCGCGTAGCCCATACCGCCGTTGCGCTTGAAGAGGCCGGCGAGGACCGTGTACGGCGCGGTCTCGTTCGTGAAGCGCCGGCCTTCGCGGCTGACGATGATCGACCACGGCGGCGCCGAAACTTCGAGGTCACGGGCGAAGCCAGGAGTGAGGAGAAGGAGGCCCCGGTTGTGCCCGCCGACGGTGCCGCCGACGCCTTCGCCCAGGGTGATGCCATCGCCCAGCGCCTTCGGGCCGGAGATGCACCAGGTCCAGTCGCCGCCCATCTGGGAATCGGGCCAGAACTTGCGCAGGAACTCGGGGTTGTGCCCGAAGCCGCCAGAGGCGATGACGACGGCGGGCGCGCGCACCTCCTCGCCGTTGGCGACGACGCCAGCGATGTGGCCGTCTCCGTCGGTGAGCAGCCGTTCGGCGCGTGTGACAAGCGCCAGATCGACGCCGCGCCTGATCCGTTCGGCATCGAGAACTTTGACGACGGCCTGGCCCTCGCCCTCGGGCGGGTGGCCGCGCGGGACGGAGTCGATGCCAGAGATGTAGACGCGCTCGGGCGGGTAGATGACACCGAGGCCGCGGAGCCATTCGAACGTCGGGGTCGCATAGTCGCAGTACTTGCGGACGACGCCAGGCTCGACCTTCCACTGGTTGAGCGTCAGGAAATAGTCGTACATCGCGTCCGGCGTATCGGCGGCGATACCGGCCTCGCGTTGGGCGCTGGTGCCGGCCGCATAGAAGTGGCCGCCCGAAAGGCGGGAGGAGCCACCGACGATGTTGTCCGCTTCGAGGATGAGCACGCGGGCGCCCCCATCGTGCGCCATGATGCTGGCGGCAAGCCCGGCCGCGCCGGACCCGATCACGACGACATCGTAGTCTCTCGGCATCGGTTCACACTCCTGGCAGGGTTAAACGCAAAGGGTCAAAGGGACAAAGGTTTCGATGTCGAGGATCGAACAGAATCAAAGCTTCGCTTCTTTGTCCCTTTGCGTTTCGATCATCGTCAGGCGAGGACAAGCAACATAACGAAGTCAAGTGCCTCTCGGCATCGGTTCACACTCCTGGCAGGGTTAAACGCAAAGGGTTAAAGGGACAAAGGTTTCGACGTCGAGGATCGAACAGAATCAAAGCTTCGCTTCTTTGTCCCTTTGCGTTTCAATCGTCGTCAGGCGGGGACGAGCCGCCAGTTGTTGGTGTCGAGTTTCGTGTTCATGAGCATGGGGTGGCAGTTGCCGCAGAGCGGCCCCGTGAACTGGAGCTTCCCGTTCGAAACGGAGTGCATGAGAAACTCTCCGCCGTAGCGCTCGACGCCGTCCTTCGAACAGAAGAGGCAGCGCTTGCCGTCGCTTGCCTTCGCGTCGGCGTATTCGTGTGGCCAGCGGTTCGGCTTCGCAGCGACTTTCACGGTCTCCTTCGGATTGACGGACTTTCCAGCGTTCCGTTCGCGGGCCCACTTCTTCGCGGCGTCGCTGGCGACCCACTTGATCGCGTTGGCCATGAGTTTCTGGTAGTTCGGGTTGTTGTAGCTGGTGGGAACGTCTCCGGCCTGGATATAGACGATCGGGCTGTTCTTGTAGTTCTTCGCCCAGCAGACCATGTTGCTCGCCGGCGGATGGCTCCAGCCGTCGCGATTGAACATCTTTCCGTTTCCGACGACCTGGTAGGGCGAGAAGAAGTTGTCATCGACGAACTCGAAGTTGCTGCGCACGAGGGGGACGACGTCTTCCTCGAAGTAGGGCGCGAGATAGAGTTCGTCCTGGAGGTCGAACTGCGCGGGCAGGCCCTGGGTGACCGGGTGCGCCGGGTTGGTCACCACGTAGGTGCTGTTGACGGCGAGGAGGTAGCCGCTATCGGGCATCTCCTTGCCGCGCAGCGTTGCCGGGTAGTAGAGGAACGCGCCGCCGACGATCTCGGCGTACTCGGGCCAGGCGGGCCAGGAGCAGGCGTGATGGTGGATGAAGACGAAACCGTGGGTGCCCGCCTCCATCAGCTCCATAATGCCCTTCTTGAACGCCTCTGGCGGTTCCGGGGCAGGGTCGCCGGCCTTGCGGCCGAACCCCACGCCCTGCATGGAGTAATCGACGATGACGTCGTAGGGCTTCGCGTTCTCGGGCTGGTAGAAGAGCTGTGCGGCGGGCATTTCGACCGAGGTGGTGTTGATCCCCTGCGCGGCGAAGGAATCGAACATCCCGAAGAACGGGCCTTTCTGAAACGGATGGCCCTTTGTAGAGAGCAGGACTTCGATAGGCTTGGGCATGAGCGGGTTTCCTCCGTGGCCGTGGTTGCGGGCGCATTGTAGCGCGAAAGACTGAACACGTGGCCAACGGAGTGACGGAGTGGCGGCATGCGGGAGTGTTGGAAGCGCGGCGGCGGTGCGAGCGCCGTCGCGCGCGGGTACTATCGCGCCGTGGACGAGACGATTCCTCGCCTCCAGGAGATCATCGATCGCAGCTCCGCCTCCGCCGGGCCCTGAGTCACTTTGTTCTACCCCAGCTCCAATCCCGCCATCGTTCCTTCCGCCCGCCAATCCGCGAGGAGCTGGAAGAACTCGGTCGGACCACCGCCGTAGGAGCCGGCCGTGAAGCCGTTGCCCGAACCGGGCTGGCCTTCGCCGTTGTAGTAGCCCGGCGTACATGCCGCCTGGAAGCTCTCGCTCACCTTCGAAAGCCGGTGGATCGCGTTCACCCAGTCGTCCTCGGCCGCCTGCGATGGCTCCACGGTCCGCACCTCCGTCGCCAGCGCCCGTTCGATGATGTAGGCGATGTGGACGCTCTGTTCGTTCAGCATGTGGGTGAAATTCACGGTGAAGCCGCCCTGCGTCATGCCCATATGCAGGCAGTTCGGGAAACCGTGGCTCTGGAAGCCGTGGAGCGTCGAAAGCTCGTTC
>JANMTH010000068.1:0-2071 GCA_031390305.1 Thermoflexaceae bacterium | reverse complement strand
GGGTGGTCTACCCGGCGATAGGTGGTGCTTTCGGCGGTCGTGAGGACATGTCGCTGCAGATCGTGATGGCGCTGACGGTGATGAAGCTCCACAAGCGCGGAATCAGCCGGCCGGTCAGGACCCAGTGGTCGCGCGAGGAGTCGATCGTCGGTCATCACAAGCGACACCGTGGTCGGGTTCATGCTCGGCTCGGTGCCACCCGCGACGGGAAGGTCACCGCTGTAGAGGCCGACGCCTACCTCGACGCCGGTCCGTACAACTACACCACCGACAAGGTGTTGGGGAACCTTCATCTGTGCGTAGCAGGTGCCTACGCGATTCCCAATGCCCGCATTGACAGCTACGGGGTTTACACCAACGCCGTGCCCGGTGGTGCCTACCGCGGATTTGGAGCTCCCCAGGGGGCGTTCGTCGCCGAAACGCAGATGAACAAGCTGGCCGAGACGCTCGGTATGGATCCGGTGGAGCTCCGACTGCGGAACGCGCTCCGTGACGGGTCGATTGGGATCACGCAGGTCGAGATGCCGCCGGGCGTTTCACTTCCGCAGGTGATCACCGCCGCCGCCGAGGCCGCAGTGGAGCTGTTCGACCCGAGACCGCTTCTTTCCTTCGCCTCGCTCCCACCAGCGGAAGATCGGATACGCAGGGGCCGCGGATTCGCCTGCGCGTATAAGAACGTGGGCTGCTCGTTCGGATTTCCCGAGCGGTGTGAGGCGCGGATCGTGCTACACGGAAGCGACGAGGTTGAGTGGGTGGAGCTCTTCCACGGCGCCGCCGAGGTGGGGCAGGGCACCCACACTGCCCTCATCCAGATGGCGGCGCAAGCGACCGGCGTCGCTCCCGACCTAGTGAGGGCCACGTTCTCGGACACCGCCACCAGCGGTGACTCGGGATCCGTATCGGCCTCGCGTATGACCTGGATGGCGGGCAACGCCATCCTCGGTGCCTCCGAAGAAGCCCGTAAGGGGTGGATCGATGGGGATCGGCCGGCGGTGGGCAACTTCCGTTTCGTCCCCCCTCCGACCGAGGCGCTAGATCCCGAAACTGGGGAGGGGCAACCCAACTTCGCCTACGGCTACGTCGCCGAGATCATCGACCTCTCAGTCGACATCGACACCGGGCACATCCAGATTGACCGTGTAGTGTGCGCCGACGACGTGGGAAAGGCGATCAACCCGAATTTGGTGATGGGCCAGATCGAAGGCGCCGTCGTCCAAGCGGCTGGCTACACCTTGTTTGAGGATCTCCAGGTCCGCGACGCCCGAATCGTCAACCCGCGATTCTCGTCATACCTGATCCCCGGCATCGGCGACATCCCGGGGCGGGTGGACGCGGTTCTCGTGGAACACCCCGACCCTCGAGGCCCCTGGGGTGCCAGGGGCATGGCCGAGATGCCGTTCATCCCGCTAGCCCCGGCGGTCATCGCCGCTCTGCACGATGCTATCGGGGTGTGGTTCGACAGTTTTCCCCTCACACCCAGCCGGGTGGTGGAGGGGCTTCGACGAAGCGGAATCGGAGGGATCGATCGGCCCTGACCACCATTTCTGCTCAGACTTTTGGACCACTCGGCCGGCAGCGACTAGCTGGGGGGGGGGTGTCGACGACTTTCCAGGACGCGTTTTGGACGCGAAACAGTGCGAAACGGCCACCAATGACGGCGATCAACCAGCAGCGAAAACGCTTGTCACCATTGAAGAATCGCCTATTTCCCGTGGTCAGAGGCTCGCGCGGGACTTCCCTTACAAGGAAGAAGTCGGGGGTTCGAGTCCCTCAACGCCCACCGGAAACACCTTTGATTGTTGGGATTTTTCAGTTTCAGGCTTTGAGCTATTCACCTAGGTCCGCATTTGGTCCGCGTCTGACATTCATGGGGATCGTCGACCCTCCGTTCGAGCGTCGTGTTTCCTCACCAAGGAAGAGGTCGGCGGTTCGAGCCCGTTAACGCCCACTGAATTGAGCCTCGTCCGCGTTGACTTTCTTTGTCTCTAGTTGAGGAGTGGTCCGCAGGTGGTAGGTGCTGCAAGCCGGCGAAGTGTTTCGGCTTCCCAGATCGGACGGGTGCGGTCCGTTG
>JANMTH010000525.1:0-5182 GCA_031390305.1 Thermoflexaceae bacterium | reverse complement strand
CCGGCCACGTTCCCGCTCGCCGCGATTATCTGGCCGTCGTCGCTGAGGATCTGGGCGGCGGACTCCTCGACATCGCTGACGGACAGGGTCGCCGGCGGTGGCCCGTTGGCGAGCAGCGCCTCGAGGTCGTTGGCGCGAAGCTGGATGGTGTCGTCGATGTTCTTGGTGAGTGCCCGCCGCTGCAGTTCCACGAGCGTGAACGCTCCGCTTCCAAGGGCGAGGGCGACGACAACGGTGGCCAGCAGGCTGGTCCGGACGCGCAGCGAGCCTCGTAAACGCCAGGCGCGGCGAAGGGCGGCGCTGGCTCTCACCCCGCCACCAGGCGGTAGCCCGCGCCCCGCACCGTCTCGATCGAACGGCGGCCAAAGGGCTCGTCCACCTTTCGCCGAAGACGCCCGATGTAGACCTCGACGATGTTCGGGTCGCCCTCGAAGGCGAAGTCCCAGACGTTCTCGAGGATGTCCAGCTTCGAAACGACATCGCCTTCGCGGCGGAGGAGGAAGGAGAGGACGGAGAACTCCCGGCTCGTCAGCTCGACCTCTGTCTCTCCCCGGCGGCAGCGGTGGGCTGCCGGGTCCAGGCGGAGATCACCCACCTGAAGGACCGTCGGCCGCTCGGCCGGTCCCCGTCGCAGAAGCGCTCGGATGCGGGCGACGAGCACCGAGAATGAGAAGGGCTTGCTCAGGTAATCGTCGGCGCCGCTGTCCAGCGACCCCACCTCATCGCGGACCGAGTCTCGGGCCGTCAGGATCAGTACGGGTGTCCAGTTGCCGCCATCGCGCAGCGCCGTGCAGAGCGCGAGCCCGTCACCATCCGGAAGCATGACGTCGAGGAGGATGGCGTCGTAGGCGTTCTGCTCGGCCAACCATCGGCCATCGGCGGCGGTCAACGCCACGTCAGCCGCGAATCCCTCAATCTCGAGGCCGCGCTTGATCGCCGCCGCTAACCGTTTCTCGTCTTCAACCACCAGGATGCGTGACATCTTCGCCTTCCGGGAACGTACCGCCATGGTACCGGCCTGAACCTGAACGCGGCCTGACGATTTCGTCCGTGTTCGTCAGGAGGCGTTCAGTTCGCCGGTGTGGCGTCGGCTGGTACGCCCAGGACGCGGAGGGCAACGTCTGGTACCTCGGCGAGGACTCGAAGGAACTCAAGGACGGCCAGGTCGTTTCCACGCACGGCTCCCGGGAAGCTTGCATCGACCGAGCGCTGCCCATGCTCGCCGCTCCGCTTGGCGGTTCGCGCTCGGTCGCGGCGAAGGATCTCGGAGGCGGCGCCCTGAAGGAGGGGCACCGCCTCTCCACGTGTTAGCTGGCTTCGGGGAACGTCACGCAGGTCGTCGTGCTCTCGATGCCATCGACCGCGCGAATGTGGCGGCTGATGACCGAGGGCACGTCGGAGAGGTTCGGCACATCGACGACGGCGACGATGTCGTAAGGCCCCATCACCTGGTAGACCTCGCTGATGCCATCGACCTTGTTCAGGCGGTCGAAGACATCCGTGGTCTTGGCCGGATCGACGACGATAAGGACGAATGCCTTGATGCCCATCTCTTGCTCCTCTGGCGCGGTCCCGCGGGCCCGTTGCATCGGCACTCTACCATCAGGCTGTTACGAGCGCGTTACGCGGCTAGCCGCGAAGGTTGAGGACGCCGAGTTCCCGAGCGCGCCATTCCGCCTCGATCAGGATCGCTTCGCCATCGACGCAGGCGACGACCGGCTGATCGAGCACGCGGCGGAGGACGGCCGCCCGTTCGTGTGCGCGTTCAACGTCCGATTCATCGATGACCTGCGAGAGTTCGATCGCGACATAGACTTCAGGCTCCGCTGGATCGCGAAGGTCGCGTGCCCATGCGAGAACATCGAGCGAGATCACGCGGGCCCAATCGTCCGTGTCGATCTCTCCGGCGCGGCGAGCGGCGACGAGCGGCGGGACGTTGCCCGCAACGAGGAGCCGCGGTTTGTCGAACGTTGTGACGAGGTGAGAAGCGAGGTTTTCGCGATATCTCGTTTCGTAGCACCAGCCCTCAAGGCGGCCGACCCGGGCGTCCAACCTCCAGGCGGCGCGGCCGGCGCTTGAAAGCTCGGCTATCACTTCATCGAGGCGAACCAGGAGCCGATCGACGCCTTCCGCCTTCAGCGTATTCATTCTTCGAGGTTACCAGAACGGGGGCGGCCTAATCGTCGCGGAGTTTGAGGACGGCCATGAACGCCTCCTGGGGAATCTCCACATTGCCGATTCGCTTCATCTTCTTCTTGCCCTCGGCCTGCTTTTCCAACAGCTTCCGCTTGCGCGAGATGTCGCCGCCGTAGCACTTTGCGAGGACGTTTTTGCGCATCGCCCGGATTGTCTCGCGGGCGATGACGCGGCCCCCGACCGCCGCCTGCAGCGGGACATCGAACATCTGCCGCGGGATCAGCTCGCGCAGCTTCGAAACCAGCACCCGGCCCTGGCGGTCCGCGTTCGCGCTGTGCGTGATCAGCGAAAGGGCGTCTACCGGCGAGCCGTTGACGAGGACATCGACCTTCACCAGCCGCGCGGAACGGTAGCCCGTCAGCTTGTAATCGAGGCTGGCGTAGCCGCTGGTCGAGCCCTTCAGGTAGTCGTAAAAATCGACCAGGATCTCGGCCATCGGGATTTCGTACTCCAGGAGGACCCGCGCTTCGCCCTGGGCTATCTCGTTCTCCGGTTCGAGGAATTCCATCCGCGTGAACTGGCCGCGCCGCGTCGTCACCAGCTCCATGACCTGGCCGATGTACCGGCTCGGAGTGATGACGTCGATCCTCGCCCAGGGCTCGAGGATGTCTGTGATCTTCGATGGGTCGGGCAGGTCAGCCGGGTTATCGACGAGGATCTCCTTGCCCGTGGTCAGCACCACCTGGTACTCGACACTCGGCGCGGTGGTCAGCAGGCTGAGGTTGTACTCGCGTTCCAGCCGCTCCGTGATGATCTCGAGATGGAGCAGCCCGAGGAAGCCGCAGCGGAAGCCGAAGCCCAGGGCCAAAGACGACTCGGGCTCGTAGACGAGCGAGGCGTCGTTCAGGCTCAGCTTGGAAAGCGCTTCCCGCAGCTCCTGGTACTGGTCCGAATCCGTCGGATAGATGCCCGCGAACACCATCGGCTTCACCTGGCGGTAGCCCGGCAGCGGATCCAGGGCGGGGGCCGAGGCGAGGGTAATGGTGTCGCCAACCCGGCAATCCGCGACATCCTTCAGGCCGGTGGCCACGTAGCCCACCTCGCCGCAGGCAAGCATGGCAAGGGGCCGCATCGCCGGCATGAACGCGCCGTACTCGAGCGGCTCGAAGACCACCTCGGTCTGCATCAGGCGGATGTTCTGCTTGCCCTTCAGCTCGCCGTTGAAGACGCGTACGTGCGCGACTACACCCTTGAAGGCGTCGTACTTCGAATCGAAGATCAGCGCCTGAAGGGGCGCCGCGGCGTGACCCTTTGGCGGCGGGATCCGCTCGGCGATCGCCTGGAGGATGGCGTCCACGCCGATGCCTTCTTTGGCGCTCGCCAGGATCATCTCCTCCCGGTCGAAGCCAATGACGCGGGTCAGCTCGCTCATCACGCGCTCGGGGTCGGCGTGGGGGAGGTCGATCTTGTTGAGCACGGGGATGAGCTTGAGGTCGAGGTTCATCGCCAGGTAGACGTTCGCGAGCGTCTGCGCTTCGATCCCCTGGGAGGCGTCGACCACCAGGATCGCGCCCTCGCAGGCCGCCAGGCTGCGCGAGACCTCGTAGGTGAAATCGACGTGTCCGGGCGTGTCGATCAGGTTGAACTCGTACTCCACGCCGTCGGGGCCCGTGTAGCTCAGGCGCGCGGCCGCGGCCTTAATCGTGATCCCCTTCTCGCGTTCCAGGTCCATGGAGTCGAGGAGCTGCTCGGACATGTCACGGGAACTGACGGCGCCGGTCCGTTCGAGGAGCCGGTCGGCCAACGTGGACTTCCCATGGTCGATATGCGCGATGATGCAGAAGTTGCGAATGCGGGATTGGTCCACGTTGCTAGCGTAGAGGGCTTGGGGGTTAGGCGGGCGACGGCCCGCCGGGGGTTAGCAGCTGAAGACGCGGACGCGATCCGCACGCCCGGCCAGGGCGGCCAGGTCGGGGAGGTCCGAAGTGAGCACCGCGCCACCGGGTTCCGCAAACGCTACGACGATGGCATCGACGGCTGATCCACGCCTCACCGCAACCCGTAGGACCGCGGCGCGCCTCGCCAGGGCAATCGGGAGGTCCGTCCGAATGTCGCACAATCGAAGCAGCCGATTGACCAGCGCATCTCGTGCTGAGTGTCCCTGGAGGCACTCAACGAGGACCGCGGTAGGAACCACGGGGGCCACAGGCCCAGCAACCTGAACTCTTCTATCCTGGAGGCGCTGAGGGCCGACCGTTCGGCCAGCACGCTTACGCCGCCGGAATCAAGTACCAGCGAGGGCATGGGTTTCCGCGGCCTCGTCGATGTGTTTCCTGATCTCGCGCGCGAGGCCCTTCGCCGCCGCACGCTCCTCGGCTGTAGGTTCGCCAACCTCTTCGCGTAGCTCCGCCAGGTAACGGTCCGTCTCGTCACACAGTTCGTGTCGTCGTATCTCCATGCGCAGTTCGCGAACGAACATCTCCGAAGGGTCGATCTGGCGGGCCTTCATCTGCTCGTAAAGTTCGGCGGAGACGTGGACTTGAACGCTGGGCATGGCCCCGAGTATACAGTCCCGGCGGCCGCCTCGTAGCCCCCTCCCGTGGTACGCTCGGCCAACATCCCCTCACCCCAAGGAGTCCCGCATGTCCCGGAAGAAGGTCACGATTATCGGTGCCGGCGCGACCGGCGGCGCGATGGCCCAGCGCCTCATCGAACGCGACATCTGCGACGTCGTCCTTCAGGACGACCCTCAGTTCGCCGGTACCATGCACTTCGGTAAGGCTCTCGACGAGAGCGAGGCCGCCGCCTTCCTTGGCTTCAGCAGCACCATCCGCGCCACCGATGGCTGGGAAGAGACCGCGAACAGCGACCTCGTCATCTGCACCGCCGGCGCCCCCCGGAAGCCGGGCATGAGCCGCGAAGAGCTCCTCAACGGCAACGCCGCCATCGTCCGCGCCAAGGTGAGCGAAGCGGCGAAGCATTCGCCCAACGCCGTCATCATCATCTTCGCGAACCCGATGGACGCGATGTGCCATGTCGCCCTCAA
>JANMTH010000062.1:0-1965 GCA_031390305.1 Thermoflexaceae bacterium | reverse complement strand
AGCTCGTCCTCCTCAGCCGCGCCGGCCTCACGCGCCTCGTCGATCGGATGGTCCGCGCCAGCTTCGTCGAGCGGGTTCCCTGTGAAGACGACCGCCGTGGCACCTACGTCGTCATGACGGCGTCCGGGGCGCGGGCCCTAGGCGCCGCCGCGCCCGTCCACCTCCGTGGCGTGCACGAACACTTCGTCCGCCATCTCGATGCCGCGGAGCTGAAGACGCTCGAGGCCTCGATGAACCGCATCCTTCGCGCAGAGTCCGGTTCCGGCTAAACCGCCCAGCCCCGGCCGCCCACCCTCTTCGCGCCTTTGCCTCTTTGCGTTAGGCCCCGTCCTCCCAGCTTGAGCGCGAGTCTCCTCGCCATCCAACCTGTTGGGGATTGACGCCCTCCACCAGCGCGCTATGCTCCGTACATCGCTCCAGGCCAGTGGCCGGGAAGGAAGGCGCCGACAATGAACAGCACGACTGCACCCCGGGTACTACCGCGCCTTCCGCGCTCTCTGTCGCACTGATTCGGCGTTAAGACGCCCCGTGCTCCAGGCCGCCGGAATGGCGGCCTTTCTGTTTTCCACGCCCACCAACGGAAATCACTGGAGCACGCATCACCATGGCAGCAACGCTGGCGGAGATCCCCGCCGCCGAGGAGTTCCTCTCCGAAGGACTCATCACCTCCGTCCTCGATATCATCAAGACTGGCAAGGAGGCCTCGGCCTACCTCTGCCGGTCTTCGCCTTCGCTCGGGCGCAAGTACGCCGTCCTCAAGGTCTACCACGAACGGACGCGGCGAAACTTCGCCAATAGCTCGGCCTACACCGAGGGGCGCATCATTCTCAGCGGTCAGGTCGCTCGCGCCGTCGCCAGCAAGACGGCAACCGGCCGCGCCTTCGAAGCGGCAATCTGGATCGACCACGAATATGAAGCCCTCAACGCCCTCTACGACGCCGGCGCCGATGTCCCCGAGCCGCTCGCCAGCAACGAACACGCCATCCTCATGGAGTACGTCGGCCGCGGCCGCGAACCCGCGCCCCAGCTCCAGGTCTCGACGCTCGAACCCGCCGAGGCGGCCGCCCTCCTCGAACGTCTCCTCTGGAACGTCGAATGCTGGTTGCGCCACAACCTCGTCCACGCCGATCTCTCGGCCTACAACGTCCTCTATCTCGGCCAGGGGCGGCTGAAAGTCATCGACTTCCCCCAGGCCGTCGATCCCCGCTTCGCCCCCGCCGCCCGCCGCCTCCTCGAACGCGACCTCACGAACCTCGCCCGCTACTTCACACGGTACGGCCTCACGCTCGATGGCCCGGCCGCCGCCGAAGCGCTCTGGGAACGTTGGCGCCTCGGCCGTCTCTGAAGGCGTCACGCTATGCCGCGCCGCCGCAAACCTACCGCACGACGAAGTAGCGCGCCGCCGGGTGGTGCGCCACCAGCGCGCTCGTTGATTGCTCCGGGTGCCACTGGAACGTATCGCCCAGCTCCACGCCGATACGCGATGGATCGAGGAGGGTGGCGATACCCACCTGCTCCTCCAGGTCTGGGCAGGCCGCATAGCCGAAGCTGTATCGGCTCCCCTGGTACCCCTGAGAGAACAGTTCCCGCATCGTCTTCGCGTCCTTGCCCGCGATCCCGAGCTCTTCCCGCACCCGCCGGTGCGCGTACTCCGCCAGCGCCTCGGCCGTCTCTACCCCGAAGCCGTGGAAGTGCAGGTAGTCGCGGTACGCGTTCTTCGCGAACAGCTCCTGGGCGTGCTCCGTCGCCTTCTGGCCCACCGTCACAAGCGTGAACGCGACGACATCGAACGACGGCCCAGCGCCCGCCTCGGCCTGCTCCCGGCTGAGAAAGAAGTCGGCCACGCAGAGCCGCCTGCCCGCCGTCTGGCGAGGGAAGCGGAACCGCACCGGCTCCCCCGCCACCCCGCCATCCACGAAGTCCGGCCAGACGAGCAGGTCGTTCCCCTCGGCCAGGCAGGGGAAG
>JANMTH010000475.1:0-3945 GCA_031390305.1 Thermoflexaceae bacterium | reverse complement strand
GGTTGAGGAGCAGCCGGCGCATCGTCACGCGCCCGGGCCGGGGAACCGGCAGATCGAGTCGCGTGGACTCGCCGATGTCGCGGTGATCGAACCGCACCACGTGGAACCCGGCCAGGGCCAGGTGCACACACAGCTGCTCGTCCCAGAAGATCCGCTGCGCCCCGATCCCCATGATCAGAACCAGCGGCCATCCCTCCGTGCCGAACCGGTCATACGCGATCTCGATCAGCGGAGCGCCCGGGGATCCAGAACAAGCTCAAAGGCAAGGTGAACCAGGCCACTGGCGTTTCTCGCGAGAAGCTCGGAGACCTCACAGGGAACGAAGAGATGGAACGCAAGGGACGTGCTCAACGGGTCAAGGGCGACTCCCAGGACGCCCTGGGGAAGGCCCAGGACGCGGCCAGCTCAGCCACGGAGGCGGCGAAGGACGCCATTGAAGACCTCGCCGACAAGACGAAGGATGCCGTCGGCCGCTAGCGCCGGGCCGATACCCGTCGGGCTAGGCCCGGCTCGCAGGCGGCCGGTGGGGCCGCGCAATGGAGAAAGCAGGATAAGCCCAAATGAAATTCCTCCCGATCCGACTTCGAGACTGGCTCAGACGATCCTGGCCGGAAAAGGCGCCGGGCCCGATCGTCGCCGCGTCGATCGACAAGATCGACGTCAACGCCACCGCGTCAGCCGCCGCCAGCCAATCCGCGGAGGACGCGGACGCCAGACGCACCGGTAGCTCTGCCGAGCAGGGTGGACAGGGCTAACGCGCCAGGAGGGTGGCCAGCTTGACGAATTTCTCCTCGATCTGCCAAAATCAGGGCGAAATTTTCAAGCTGGAGGCCTCCATGGGCAGGCTCACACCAGGGAGGTTGGATGTCACGGCCGCTGCACTGATCTTGGCTCGACCCACGAATCTCATCCTCGCGGCCCTCGCTCCGCTTGAGTACGAACGCCTGCGTCCGCTTCTCACGCCGCATCCGCTGCGAATGCGTGAGACGCTCCAGGAGGCCGGCGAACCGCCCGAGTTCGTCTACTTTCCGACCAGTGGCATCATCTCGGCCCTCACCGTCATGGAGAACGGCATGATGATCGAGTACGCCACCATCGGCCACGAGGGCACTTCGGGTGTGCCGCTGTTCTTGGGGATGAGTGACTCGAACATGGCCCTCGTCTCTCAGATGCCGGGCGAGACCCTGCGAATGACGAGCCTCAACTTCCAGACCGCCCTTCGCGAACAGCGCAGCCTCTCCGCCGTCATGGGCCGCTATAGCGGCGTCATGCTCGCGCTCGTAGCCCAATCCGCGGCCTGCAACCGCGCCCACCACGTCGATCAACGGTGCGCCCGTTGGCTGCTGATGACGCACGACCAATCAACGAGCGACCGCTTTCCGATCACCCACGAATTCCTCGCCCAGATGCTGGGCGTCAGCCGGCCAAGCGTCAGCCTTTCGGCCACCGCGCTCCAGGACGCCGGGCTCATTAGCTATCACCGGGGCGATATGACGATCCTCGACCGCCTGGGATTGGAACGCGCTTCGTGCGAGTGCTACGCCATCATCCGTCAGTCGTTCCTTCGCTTCGCCGCTTTCGATGGCGGAGCCGTGCCCTCCTGAGCGTGCGCCTCAACGGCTCGCCGCGACGGCCGTCCCGTAGGTAGCCCGCGTGCCAGCGTTCGGCCGTTGTTCGCGACGAAGCGCCGGCATCGGCCGCCACACCCCCAGGGCAGTCTGGCAGTCCATTGGATGGGCGTCATTCCGTCCGTCCGCGCTCGCTCCGCGCTAGCCGGCCTGGATGGCTCCCCTCGCCCAGCGCACTGGGAGAGGGGTTGAGGGCAAGATGCCCGGCAACGAACGCCCACTTACAGTGAGTTACTAGTCCAACGCGTCCACGGCCGCCATCGCCCCGACCGCCGCGGCCTGAACGCCGACGGCGAAGCCGGCGAAGCCGAGGGCCCGGAGATACCAGTCCTCGCGGTCCTTCAGCGTGCTCGCGCCGATAACCCAGCCGATGAACATTCCGAACAACCCCGGGATGATCAGAAGCGCCGCCGCGCCAATCTCCAGGCGGTCCGGCCACATGGTCGCGGCCCCGGCCGCGTAGCCCAGGAACGTCCAGCCCACCACCCAGCGGGAGTGTCGGCGGCGCTGGCTGACCCAGCCGATGAGCAGCCCAATACCGGCGCCCAGCGGCAACCGCCCGAATAACAGAACGGAATCGAGAACGAGATCCACGATACCCGCTAGCCCCACTACCTCGCGGGGATTCGTCCCCGCTGGCCGCCAACTCTACGCTGGCCGCGGGGTAACGTCGCGGGCGCCAAAACGGGCGTCCCAGATTGGGACGCCCGTCGTCGGGGTTTTCCGGAGGAAAGCCTAGCAGCAGGCGCGCGGCTGGCCGCTATTGTCGCCCGTCTGGAAGCTCGAACCACAGGCACAGCTCTTGGTCGCGTTCGGGTTGTAGATGCTGAAGCCGCTCTTCATGATGTCGTCGATGTAGTCGATCTCGGCGCCCTTCAGGTACTGCGCGCTTTCTGGATCGACCAGGATGCGGACGCCGCTCTTCACCAGGACGATGTCGTCTTCTTCCGCCGAGCGGGCGAGCGCCATGCCGTACTGGTAGCCCGAGCAGCCGCCGCCAGCCACGAAGACGCGCAGGGCGCCCTCCGGCAGTTCGCGGGCTTCGAGCAGGGCCTTGGCCTTTTCGGCCGCCTTGTCGGTGATGTTTACGAGGGTATCGGTCTCGATCGCGGTGGCTTCCATGTGGTCCTCCGGGAGTGGTCTTTGTGGTTCGGGCCAGTTCTTCGGCCCGTTGCTATCCAAAGTATAGTGCCGCGCCGTAAGGCGCGTCTACGCACCGGGCGCGATTCAACGTTTAGAGCGGAGACGAGCACGAGCGCAGCCCGGCGGTGGTGGCGTAGCCTGCGGAGGTCCGGTTTTCCTTCCCCGCGTTCCAGGGCGGGCGGCGAGGGACAAGGACGCCCGAACGTTGCGGCGCCCGCCCTCGGCCCCGACAATGCGCTCATGCGAGGACGAAAAAGCGGACTGCTCGATCTGGAACTGGCCGTACTCGAAACGGGCGTCGAAATGCGGCGCGAGGGGACGCCGGAGTTCCACGGTTTCCTGGCCGCCGCCCGCATCCGGGAAGGCGAGGAGGCGCGTCAGCTGACCGCCCGTGGCACGCTCTACAAGGCCCTCGATCGCCTCCACCGCCAGGGCTACCTCGAGTCCCGCTGGGAGGCTGCGGAGATCGCTCTCGAAGCTGGCAGGCCTCGCCGCCGCCTCTACCAGGTCACGCCGCTCGGCGAGGCGGCCGCGCTTGCCGCCCGGCGACCGGCCCTCGCCCTGCCCCGTCTCAGCGAAGGGACTTCAGCGACGTGACCGCGCAGTTTCGGCTCTTCATGCTCCTCCAATACCTCGAAACCGGGTGGATCTGGCTTTACACCGCCGGGATGAGAGGCGAGGACGCGCAGGGCCGGCGCGCCGAGCTGGCCAGCGACGCATGGGAACATCTCCAGTACGCACGGTCGCGAAGAGAGAACGCCTTCCTCCAGGCCCTCGGCCGCTTCGTCCGCGGAATGCCGGATGATATGTCGTGGCGTGGGGGTCGCGGGCTCTCCGGGTTCAGCCGCGCTTCCCTGGGCGAAGCCGTGATCGCCGTCCTCATCGTGGCGGGTTCGCTCGGCGCGCTCCCACTGGCCGCCATCATCGCTGCTCAGGGGCGGTCCGCGGCAGGCTTTGACGTGAACCCAAGCGCCTTGGTGTCCATCTATGTCGTCGCGATTCTTGCCCTCGTCGGACTGCCCGCCGCGCTCGTGATCGACCGTCGCCCGGTCGCCGGGCTGTTGCTCGCCCTTTTCGGCGGCGGTTGCGTGATGTTCACCTTCTGGCACACACCATTCATCGCGGTGCCAGCCTTCTCCGCCACGTCCGCGGCCGTTGTCGCGGCGATCGACAT
>JANMTH010000459.1:0-3331 GCA_031390305.1 Thermoflexaceae bacterium | reverse complement strand
ATCGCTTCGGCGATGACCACGTCCCGGTACCACTTGTGGTTCGATGGGACCACATGCCAGGGCGCATTCTCCGTGTTACAGCGGTCGATGGCGGCCTCGGACGCCGCCATGTATTCGTCCCACAGCGTTCGGTCGTCGCGGTCGCCCATGCGGAACTTCCACTGCTTGGGGGGGTCGTCCACACGCTCCAGGAGCGCGTGGACGACCCCGCCAAGCAGTGGAAGTTCCGCATGGGCGACCTCGACGACCGAAAGCTGTGGGACGAATACATGGCGGCGTACGAGGCCGCCATCGACCGCTGTAACACGGAGAATGCGCCCTGGCATGTGGTCCCATCGAACCACAAGTGGTACCGGGACGTGGTCATCGCCGAAGCGATCATCGCGCGGCTGGAGAAGCTCGCCCTCCGCCACCCGAAGCCCGAAGTGGGGATCCAGGGCTTGAAGATCGTCTGAGCACGAGGGACGCGGAGACGCGGAGGATCTTCCGCGGCCGTTGCCCTGGCTCCGGGCACCCCTGGGGCAACCGGCCGCTGGGCTCTCCGCGCATCGACGGCGAGCTTCAGGCCTTCGTGGGCGAGTCGTGACCATGCGGCCTATTGTGCCGGCTCGCCCTCGCCTTCCTGCCGCTCACTGACACGCCTATCCTGAGTCGATGACTGATTCGAGCCGCGCCGCCGCCTTCGCCTTCGTCCCCCACAGCACGCCAATGGTGATCGAGCGTGCCGAAGGAGCCTACCTGATCGCGGCCGGTGGCCAGCGAATTCTCGATGCGGCCGGCGGGGCGATCGTCGTCAACGTTGGCCACGGCCGCCGCGAGGTGGCACAGGCGATGGCCCGCGCCGCCGAGGCCGCATCGTACGTCGTACCTCCGTTCGCCACGCCCGACCGGATGGAGCTGGTGGAAAGGCTGGTGGACCGCTGGCTTCCGCCGGGCCTCACCCGCGTGCTCTTCACGAGTGGCGGCTCCGAGGGCGTGGAGGCGGCGCTCCGGTTGGCCCGCCAGCATCACCTGGCGGCCGGCCGGCCGGAGAAGTGGAAGATCATCGGGACTGACCTCTCCTACCATGGCGTGACGCTTGGCGCGCTGGCTGTCGGCAATCACGCCGGCCGCCGGGCGGGAATGGAGCCCCTTCTGGTTCAGTTCCCCCACGCCCCGGCGCCCTATCACCTTGTCGGCGCGCCAGCCGATGGCCCGGACCCGGGCGAAGCGCTCGAAGCGCTCATCCTGGCGGAAGGGCCGGAAACGATCGCGGCCTTCATCGCCGAGCCGGTCGTCGGAGCGAGCGGCGGCGCTCACGTCCCGGTCCCCGGCTACTGGACGCGGCTGCGGGAGATCTGCACGCGCCACGACATCCTTCTCATCGCCGATGAGGTGATGACCGGCTTCGGCCGCACGGGGAAAACGTGGGGGGTCGATCACTTCGACGTCGTGCCCGACATCATGGTCAGCGGCAAGGGGTTGGCCGGCGGCTATGCGCCGCTTTGTGGCGTCTTCGCGAGTGAGGCGGTCGTGGCGCCGCTGGCCGAACTGCGCCAGGACGTGATGTTTCACACCTTCGCGGGCTCGCCCGCGGCCTGCGCCGCCGCCAACGTTGTGCTCGAGATCATGGAGCGCGAGGACCTCGTCGCCCGTTCCGCGCGGATGGGAGCGTTGCTGAAGGAGCGCCTGATTGGCGCCCTCGGCGGACACCCCAACGTCGCCGAGATCCGGGGCCTCGGGCTGATGCTCGGGATCGAACTGGTGAAGGACCGTGCGACGAACGAGCGCTTCCCGAAAGAGGCGCGGATGGCCGGACGCGTCCAGGCCCAGGGGCTTCGGCGCGGCGTCTTCTACTACGCCGGCGGCTCGGGCCCCGTCCAGGACGCGATGCTCATAGGCCCGCCATTCATCATCAACGGCGAGGATATCGACACGATGGTCTCCGTCCTGGTGGAGTCGATCGACGCGGCGGTCAGCGCCTGAGTTCCGGTGGCGGCGGGCGATCCTTGAATCGCCAAGATGCCAAGAGCGCCAAGGAAGCCATGATTTCGCGGAGGCGGACTAGCGCAGAGATGACGGCTTCCGATACTCCGTTACTCCTTACTCCGACACTCTCCTAACTCCCGCATCGACATCAAGGCCGTTCCGGCGGATTACCTCGGCGTACCAGGCGGCGCTCAGCTTTGGCGTCCGTGCCAGCGTCTCAAAGTTCGTGTGGACGATGCCGAAGCGCTGGCTGTTGCCCCAGGCCCACTCGAAGTTATCGAGCAGCGACCAGAGGTAGTAGCCGTGAACATCGGCGCCCTCGGCGATCGCCCCGTGCAGACCGCTGAGGAAGCCACGGAGCAGGTCGATGCGCTCCTGGTCGTCGACGACTCCGTCCACCAGTTCGGCGTGGTCGCCGGTGCCGTTCTCCGTGATGTAGATCTTCGGGTGGCCGTACTCCCGGCTCACCCAGCGGACATAATCGCCGAGGGCGTGTGGCGCCGCTTCGTAACCCATCGTCATCACGGGCAGGCGGGGCGGTGCGTTGCGGAAGCCCCTCGGGCTGCCTGGATCGGCTTCGATGAGCTGGCGGGAGTAGACGTTCACGCCGAGAAAATCCGTCGGCTGCGCTATCAGTTCCATGTCGCCGGGTTCGATCGGGAGCGGCGCTCCCAGTTCGCTGTAGTAGCGGTGGACAGAGCCCGGGTACCCGCGCCCGAAGACGGGCCCGTGGAAGATCCGGGACTCGAAGTCGCGGGCGAGTTCGACGGCGGCGGCGGTTTCGGGGCGGTCATCCGCGGGCTCAAAGCTCGTGTTGAAGTTGGTGATGCCGATCTCGCCGGCGTAGCCACCCTGCCGGAACACCTGGAGGGCCTTGCCGTGGGCGAGGAGGGCGTGGTGGATCGCCCGCGCCGTCACCCGCTCGTCGGCGATGGCGGGCGCCATCCAGCCGGTGCGGTGGCCGAAGATCACGAAGATGTACGGCTCGTTCAGGGTGATCCAGCGCGTCACGCGGTCGCCAAGGCGGTCAAAGACGACCTTCGTGTAGGCGGCGAAGGCGTCGGTTGTCTCCCGGTTCGCCCAGCCGCCCCGGTCCTGGAGCGCCTGGGGGAGGTCCCAGTGGTAGAGCGTGACGGCCGGCGTGATCTTGCGAGCGAGCAGTTCGTCGATCACGCGTTCGTAGAAGGCCAGGCCCTCTTCGTTCACCTGTCCCGTTCCGAACGGCATCACCCGCGACCAGCTGATCGACATCCGATAGGTCGTCATCCCGAGGTCCGCCATCAGGGCGATGTCGTCCTTGTAACGGTGGTAGTGATCGCAGGCGATGTCTCCGGTGGTTCCGTCGTGGATGCGTCCGGGCTGG
>JANMTH010000452.1:0-6978 GCA_031390305.1 Thermoflexaceae bacterium | reverse complement strand
TCGTCCGTGCCGCCGGCGATCATCCCGCGGGCCTTCATCCCCACGCGGAAATCGGCCAGCGATGTTCCGGCGGGCGCGCCGAACATCGACATGACGCGCGTCGTCGCCGCATCGATGGCGGCGGCGTTGGGGCCGACGAGGGCGAAGCACATCATCGACTTCTTGATCGCGGCCGGGTCGCGGCCCTCGGCCTGGCAGTGTTGAGCGAGGATGGCGAGCTTGCCGGCGAACGTCTCCGGGCTCATGTTCACGCCGTTCCACTCATCGGCGTAGCGGGCGACGAGCTTGAGCGTGCGCCTTTCGCCGCCACCGCCGATGAGCAGGGGCGGGCGCCCGGCGGCCGGCCGGGGGAGCATGTTCGCGCCTTCGACGCGGTAGTGCGTGCCAGCGAAGGTGGCCGAGTCCGAGGTCCAGAGCGCGCGGGCGATCTGGATCGCCTCCTCCAGGCGGTCGAAGCGCTCCTTCACGGGCGGAAAGGGGATGCCGTAAGCCTTGTGCTCGGCCTCGTTCCAGCCGGCGCCGAGGCCCATAACGAAGCGCCCGCCACTGAGGACGTCGATCTGGGCAGCCATCCGCGCGACATCGACCGGCGTCCGGAAGGTGACCGGCGTGACCATCGGCCCGAAGCGAATGGTCCGCGTCTCACGGGCTGCGATGGCGAAGGAGAGGTAGGCCTCGAGCGAATCCTGCTGCGGGCCGATGAAGAAGTGGTCGGAGCGAAAGACGCTGGGGAAGCGGAGCCGTTCGGCGAGGGCAAGGATGTGGGACCAGCGTTCCCACGTAAGCCCGTTTTGACCTTCGACCATGAGCCCAATATCCATGCCGCGCCTCCTGCCGGAGAGTGTAGACGATAGGCGCGAGAGGAGAGGAACGGTGCGCGACTTCAGGCGCCGCCTTCACCGGTGAGTCCATAGCGCGGATAGGGCCCAAAGGCGGCGCATTCGAAGTGGGCGAGGCCGACCGTCTCGCCCATCTTGAAGCGGACGAAGCTCTCCGCCAGCGGTGTGCCGAAGTCCAGGACCTCGCCGTTTTCGACGATTCTGAAGGGGTGGGAACAGTCCCACACCTCTCCTTCCTCGTGATACTCGCCCCGGTACACACCCTGGCCCAGCCGATCCTTGAAGCCTCCGAAGTAGCCGCCACCCTGGCAGTACACCCAGCCCATATCCTCGACCTCGAACGAACGCTCGACGCCGGTGATATCCGTCAGGGTGACGTGGCCGTCACGGAGGCGGGCGCTGCCCGCATAGAAGCGGAGGTCGTGGCTGACTCCGGTCACCGGGGTGCTCCCGCCCTCCTGGAGGATCGCGCCCGTCATCGGTTGAAACGTGCCATCAATCGCACGGTAGGCGCCCGACCACTTGACGCCGCGCTCGTCCTCAACGAACTCGTAGAACCCGGAATGGTCCGGCATGGAGTAGAGAACCCAGTTCCGGAGCCCGCGGGGACCCGGTGGAATGGCCACGGGCGCGCCATGCAGCCGTGGTCCGCCGCGGCCGGGGAGGAAGCCCCAGGAGTGATTGCGGAAGAACGCGTCCCGCTCCCGGCTGAGGGTGAAGCGCTTGCCATCGACTTCGACCCAACCCTCGACGCGGCCCGCGATCTCGTAGGTCATCCGTTCGTGGATCAGCCGGCCATCGATGCGAAGCGCGCTGATGGGGCCATGGAACGGGATCCCAACCGAGTGGCAGACCACGTCACAGGCGATCCCGAATTCGTTCTCTTCCAGCACCAGGCGGATCGCTTTCATCGGTTCCAACAGCTCGATGCGGAGGGGGCCAGCGCCGTAGTGGTCGATGTTCGGGCGAAGACGCCGGGAGACGCGAAAGTTGTGCTGCTTGCCCTCGTGCCGGATGCAAACGAAGCCATCGAGCACGTCGTTGTTCTGGTACAGCCGGACCGTCGAGACGAGTTGAACGTTCCCTCCGGCATCGCAGAGGCAGATGTAGTGGCCGTCGTTCCAGTGCTTGTCGCCGCTCAGAACGGCGGCGAAGGTGTCTGTCGTCTGATGGACGGGAAACTCATCGACCCTTGTCAGCAATTCTGTCGACCTCCTTCGACTTCAGGCGCCGGCGGTGAAAAAGTCCGGTCGAGGTGTCCCGGTGGCGTCGTAGACGGGTTCCGCGAGGTCGACCCGGTACTTGGCCACGTTCGCCCCGCGCAGCCCGTACGAGCCGAGAACGGCGCGCATTCCGTTGTAGTTTGGCCCTTGGAAATGGGCCGCGAGCGCTTCCTCGCTCTCCCAGCGTTCAAAGACGTAGATGGTCGATTCCGAAAGCCCGTCGACCGTCCAAACGTAGTCAAGGCAGCCGGGCTGGCGGCGCGTAGCGGCTTCGAGTTCGCGGCCAGCCGTCAGGGCTGCTTCGCGCTTCTCCGGGTCGATTTCGACCGTTCCAGCGATGATGATCATGTATCACTCCTTCTGCTGTCGCGGGTTCGCCGGGCTGGCCCGTGGAGGCTTCGGTTCCGCCGGCCGTTAGAGGCCTGCCGCGCTGAGGTCCTTGAGCAGTTCGTACGTTCGCCCTGGCGAACCAGGGTCCTCCGGAACGGGCAGGATCGCTCCGTTGAAGTCGGTAACGCCGACTTCAGCCAGGCGCTTGAGGTGGCGCCGGACGTACGCCTCATCACCCACAATCGCGAGGTCCGCGACGGTGCTCCCGGAACCCTCGGCGGCGATTACCTGCTTGTACGAGTAGATCTGGCCGTACACCTGCCACACTTTGGCGCAGGATTCGCGCGCGGCCTGTTCATTGGTGGTCACGGCAATCGGCATGCCACTGAGGATGCGTGGGGCCGGACGGCCGGCGGCACTGGCGGCCTGCGTGATGGCCGGCACCACGGTCCGCTCGATGTAGTTCGGCCCGCACCAGAAGAGGCTGGTCCCGTCCGCCAGTTCGCCCGTAGCCCTGAGCATCGCGGGGCCGAGCGCGGCGACGAGCACCTGGGGCACGGGAGCGCCTGGCACTTCGAGTCGGGTGAAGGGCGCGTTGTTCAGGCGGGCGCGGTACTCCTCACCGGCGTAGTCCACCTTCTCACCACGCAGGAGCGGCATGAGCACGTTGAGGTAGTCCCGCAGGTGGCGGGCGGGCTTCGCCCAGTGCATCCCCTGCCAGTCCTCGACGATGAACTTGTGGCTGAGGCCGATTCCCAGGGTGAAGCGGCCTCCCGTCGCGAGGGAGGTGGTCAGGGCCTGCTGGGCCATCACCATCGGGTGTCGCGGGTAGGTGGGAACGACGGCCGTGCCGAGTTCGATACGGCTGGTGGCGGTGCCAGCCATCGCCAGCACCGTCATCGCGTCGAAGTTCAGGTGGTTGCCGATCCAGGCAGATGGCAGGCCGTCATCTTCGGCCCGCTTCAGCCGTTCGATCATCCCGGGGATGCCGGCCTGGGCCGTTGGAAATGGGGAGCTGGTGGTGATCTTCACGAGATGTCCTCCGGATTGCGTGGCGCCTGCTGCGCGGGGGCCCCGATGTGCGCGCGACGCTCGCGCTGCCCCGAGCCCAGGTCGTGCTTACGCCAGGCCGCGTTTCTTGAGTTCCCTGGGCAGCCGCTCCGCATCAGAGCTGAGCCGTGGCCCTCGCGCTTCGGCCGGGAGCTGGCCAGCGGCATCGGCGAACATCTTCGCCCCGTCGTAGGTGATCCACTTCTCAGGCACCACCTCGAGGACGATACGCACCGGGGAGTCGAGCATCTTCGCGAAGGCGGCGGCCGCCTGCGGGTTCGGGTTCAGGTGTTCGGCGAATTCGCGGTAGAACCAGTCCTTGGTCTCCTGGTCTTCGTGAATGATGCAGCGGCCCTTCGCGGTCGCGGTCTTGCCGCCGCCGAGCGGCGTCCCCGTGCTCGTCACACAGACGGAGACGCGCGGGTCGCGGCGAACCGCGGAGACACGGTGGCGATGGGCGCCGAGTGTGATCCAGAATCGCCCATCCTTCCACAGGTAGGACATGATGACGCCCACGGGCCACCCGTCCTTCGTTCCCCACATGAAGACGCACTCACCGTGCGTCCGTAGCAGCTCTTCCAGCTTGTCGGGGTCAAGCGGGTAGGTGGAGACCGCTTCGTAGTCATGGATGGCTTCGACCATGAGGTTGCTTCTTTCCCGCCGCATCGCGCGGCGACACTAGCCGACGGCCGGGAGTTCGGTCCCGATAAGCTCTTCGAGGCCTTTGAGGTTGTTGCCGAAGACCATGTTGTGGATCGGCGGCCCGAGCAGTTCGATGATCGTCCCGCCCTCGCGCGCGTCGATGTAGACGAGGCTGTGGGGCGTCACCTCGGAGAGCACCTCTTCGAGCGTCGAGCCGCCATTGATCTGGACGATGCCCGCCTTCGGGATGATCCAGTCGACGCGGCCGCCGTTCGCCACGGCCTTCCGGGTCGCTTCGATGACATCCGGGACGTAGACGCCGAGATGCTGGATGCCTTCGCCGTGGTCGCGAATCCAGTCGCTGTGGGGTGTGTTGCCTTCCTGCACCTCGATGATCTCGATGGCCAGCCCGGCCATGGCGCCGTAGTAGACCTTCATCTTCGCGGGCCGGCCGTACTGGTCGATGACGTTGTACTCGGGCATGAGGCGGAAGGTGGCGCCAAGCATCCGTTCGTAGCGAAGGGCGGTAGCCTCGGCATCGCGGACCGCGTAACCGAGATGATGGGCAACATGAGCAGCGGGGACAGTCAATGGAGTCTCCTTAATTGGCCAGTGGGCCAGCACTTTGGCCGCGTGCAAAGTACCGGTTAACGCGCGGAGTCTACCAACGTGGGCTACCGGCGGCAACGTCGAGGGCAAGGGCGCGCCAGGACCCCGTGAGCGCTGCGTGGGCCGGTTTGTACGCGTTTGCTCCCAGGCGGGTACAATCCGCGCCCACCGGGGAGGCCGGATGACGCTCTCGATCGCTTATCGCAACATGCGCACCGGCAAGGCGCGGATCGCCTTCTCGATCGCCGGGGTGGCGGTCGCTGTCCTTCTCCTTTCGTTCATCCTCGCCCTTTATCGGGGCTGGAACGACGGGCTGGTCACCTACATCGATAACTCCGAGGCCGACATCTGGGTCGCGCCCTACGGGGCGGATAGCTTCTTCACGCCGGGCTTCTTCTCCGATTTCGTGGTGGACGAGATAAAGAAGCAGCCGGGGGTGATCGCGGCCTCGCCCCTGCTCTACCGCCCGGTGAAGCTGCGCACGGGCACGGAGGCCTACGACACCTGGGTCGTTGGCTTCCAGCCAGAGGGCCTGGGCGGGCCTTCGCGGGTGAAGAAGGGCGCCCGGACGCCCGCTCGCGGTGAGATCATCATCGATGAGGTGCTGGCCGATATCGCCGGCATCGGCATCGGCGACCGCGTCGATATCGGCGGCACGGAGATGACCATCTCCGGCATTTCGAGCGGCGGGAACGTCGTCTTCGCCCAGATCTCCTTCATCCACCAGGATGACGCGCGCGCCCAGTTTCTGAAGCTTATCGCGGGCAGCCCGGCCGAAGGCCAGCTCACCAGGATCATCAACCTCGCGCTCGTACAAACGGAGCCGGGTCGCGAAGAAGAGGCGGCGGCGGCGATCAAGAAGAACGTGATCGGCGCCGTCCAACCCTTCCTCCCGAAGGCGTACGCGGACGAGAGCCGGGCCGCGCTCCAGCAGAGCATGCTGCCGATCCTCCTCCTCATCCTCCTGATCGCGATGCTCGTTGGCACGCTCGTGATGGGCTTGACCGTGTACACCTCGGTGCTCGAAAAAGAGCGAGAGTTCGGGGTGATCAAGGCGCTTGGCGTGCGCCCCACCGGGCTGCTCCGGGTCATCCTCGAACAGGCGCTGGTCTGTTGCCTGGCGGGATTCGCCGTCGGCTTGCTGGGGGCGCTCCTGGCCGGCGTCCTCGCCCGCGAGGCGGTTCCGCAGTTCATCGTCATTTTCCGCTGGAGCGACACGTTCCTGGTGCTCGGCGCGGCGATCCTGATGAGCGTCATCGCCTCACTCGTCCCGGCGGGCCGGATCGTGCGGGTCGATGCGCTCACGGTGTTCAAGGCATGAGCGCGCGGCCGATGCTCTCCGTTGCCATGAGAAACATGGCCGCCGGCAAGGGCCGAACGGCCTTCTCCGTCGCCGGGGTGGCGGTCGCAACCTTGCTCCTGGTCTTCGTCATCGGCCTCTATCGGGGCTGGAACGGCGCCCTCGCGGAGTACGTCGAGAAGACGCCGGCGGATATCTGGGTGGTTGGCGAAGGCGCCGACAGCTTCTTCACGCCGTCGATACTCTTCACGACGACGATCGCGCCGATCCGCGACACGGCCGGCGTCGAGCGGGCCGATAGCGTCGTCGGGCGGCCGATGAAGCTCCGCCGCGGAGACGAGCGCTGGGATTCGTACGTGGTCGGCTTCGACGCGGGCGCAGCCGGCGGGCCGGTCCGCGTGAAGAAGGGATCGGGCACACCGAAGGACTTCGAGATCGTGATCGACGACGTCCTCGCGCGGACATCGGGGCTGGATATTGGCGACGAGGTGATCGCCGGGCGAACGCCATTCAAAGTCGTGGGCATCGCGGAGGGCGGCAACCTGGTGCTGGCGCAGCTTTCGTTCGTGGCCAAGGACGCCGCGCGTTCGCTCCTGGGGCTGGACCAGATCGTCTCGTTCGTGCTCGTGCAGACAGCGGACGGCCAGGAGGACGCGGTGGTCGAACGGATCAACGCCAACGTCCCGGGCGTCGCCGCCTACCGTTCCGAGGTGTTCACGGAGAACAGCCAGAAGGTGTTGCGGCGGAGCATCCTCCCGGTGCTCCTGGTGATCGTCGTGATGGCCGTGATCGTCGGGACGATCGTCGTCGGGTTGACGGTCTACACGGCGGTCGTCGAAAAGGAGCGGGAGTTCGGCATCATGAAGGCGTTCGGCGTGCCAGCATCGGGCCTCCTCCGGGTCGTCTTCGAACAGAGCATCGCCTGCGGCGGGGCTGGCTTCGTCGTTGGCGTCGGGCTCGCGTTCCTCACCGGCTGGCTGGCCGA
>JANMTH010000056.1:0-2058 GCA_031390305.1 Thermoflexaceae bacterium | reverse complement strand
GGCGGCCGCTGACTGCGCATCATCTTCCTTCGCCGAGCGTCTCGGCCAGTTCATCGGGCCACTCGTCAGCGGCGCGACCGTGTCCATCGCGAACGGGACTTCTCGGGTGCTCGGCACCGAACCATACTCCATCCCGGAGTTCCCTTTGGCTGTTGAAGACCAACGAAGTTGGCTGGGTGGCCGGGTCAGGGCAGCCACCGCCCTGTTGGAGCGCACTATATTTTGGAAGAACGCGGCCACGTGGCACCTGTCTGAAGACGTGCGACCGAGACTCACTGGACTCGTGGCAGATGTCGCATTGGTCCAGTCGTATTGGGAGAGCGCCTTGGGCGCGAGTGAACCGATTTTGTTTGGGGGCTTCCGCAAGCCGCAACACTATACCCTCGTCCCTGTGGATTCTGTTGCGCGCAACACTCTTGCTGGTCGATTCGACGATGACGGTGTGCCCACTCGGCTTCGCAGCGCACCAGGGATTCGCCCCTTTACGCCTTCTCGCGGTCGCCGAAACGGGTGACGGCGCGGACGGCGCCGGTGGCCCGCATGTCGGCGATGGTGAGCACTTTGCCGGTGTAGCTGATCGGTTGGCGGCAGAGCCAGAGGGCGGCATCGGACATGATGATCGGGTCTTCGAAGTCGGAGAAATCCATGTCTGGGAGTGTGTAGGTATAGCCCTCGCTCCAGACGCTGAGTTCGAGACGGATGCAGTTGACGGCGACCTTGCCCTTCAGTTCGTGGCCCATGCACTCGGTCAGCGCTTCGAGCGCGCGCTTCGTCGTGGTGTAGCTGGCGCGGCCGAACTCGGGCGCGATCGAGGCGCTTGAGGAGATGTTGATGACGCGCCCTTCGTTTTCGGCGAGCAGGGGCGCGAAGGAGTGCATGAAATAGAGGGGACCGTGGACGTTGATGTCCATCGCCATCCGCCAGCGCTTCGTTGGGGCATCGAGGGTGGGGCCGGGCGGGGCGATGGCGGCGTTGTTGACGACGACATCGCAGCGGCCGAATTCGGTGCGGACGCGCCCGGCAAGGGCGGCGATGCCCTCTTCGTCGCGGACATCGAGGCCGACGGCGATCGCTTTGCAGGCGGGTCCGCCGGCCTCCTGGGCAAGCTCCACCGTCTCATCGACGGTGCCCGGGAGCTTCGTCGGGCTTTCGGCGGTGGAACGGGCGATGGCGACGATGTCGTAGCCGACGCGTGCCATATCGATGCAGAGCTGTTTGCCGATTCCGCGGCTTGCGCCGGTGACGACCGCTACGGGACGGGACATGGGAGGGCCCCCTGCTGGTGAAGTGGCCGGATTGTACGCTGTGCGGGCTATCAGCGGTTGGTTAGACGCCGGGGCCGGTTTAGACGCGGAGGCGCAGAGGACGCAGAGGAGACGGTTAGCGGGCGCGGCTCGAGATGCTGGCCGTTCTCCCTCTCCTCCCTCCGCTCTGCGTCTCTGCGTCCAAGCAACCGGCCACGTGGGCCGCTGTCCGCTAGAATGCGCCCCACAGAGGAGGACGGCACATGGCACGCGAATTCCAGACGATCATCTACGAGGTGGAGAAGGGCCGGGCGCGAATCACGTTCAACCGGCCCGAGAAGCTGAACGCGCTTTCGATGGAGCTGCAGACGGAGCTGAACGAGGCGCTCTGGGAGGCGGACAACGATACGAACGTCCACGCCGTCATCATCCGTGGAAACGGCCGGGCCTTCAGCGCGGGCTACGACCTGACGCCGCTCGCCCGCCGCAACGCCCCCGGGGCCGCGGATGCCGCGCAGGACGATTCCTACACGGCCGTCTACCGCGGCGGACGCAGCTTCGACGACGACGCCTGGAACCTGGAGCGTGCGCAACGGCTGCGGATGGCGATCTTCGACATGCATAAGCCGGTGGTCGCCCAGATCCATGGCTTCTGCCTGGCGGGCGGCACGGACATCGCGCTGCTTTGCGACATCCTGATCGCGGCTGACGACGCGACCATCGGCTTTCCGCCGGCGCGGGCGATGGGGGCGTTGCCGAACAACATGTGGATCTACAACTGTGGCCCGCAGTGGGCGAAGCGGCTCTTTTTCAC
>JANMTH010000437.1:0-2060 GCA_031390305.1 Thermoflexaceae bacterium | reverse complement strand
CCCAGTGCGCTGGGAGAGGGGAGAAACCAACCCCGGAGGGATGCGACCGAGTATCGCGGACTTTTGCGAGGCAGTATTAGCGCGCGGTGTACCCGCCATCGACGGGGATGGTGACGCCGGTAATGAAGGATGCGTCGTCGCTGGCGAGGAAGGCCGCCGTCGCGGCGATCTCTTCCGGGCGGCCGAGCCGGCCCATCGGGTGGAGCCCGATGAGGAACCCCTCCCAGCCCATCTCCTCGCGCACCATCTGGGTCATCGGCGTGACGATGTAGCCGGGTGCGATGCAGTTCACCCGCACCTTCTCCCTGGCGAAGGTAACCGCGAACTGGCGCGTGAGCTGGACGACGGCGCCTTTGGCCGCCTGGTAGGCGCCGACGCCGTATTCGTAGACCAGCTCGGCATCTTCGGGGCGGGAGCCGCCGACCAGTCCGAGGATCGAAGCGGTGCTGATCACCGCGCCGCCGCCTCGGTCCGCCATCATCCGGCAGCCGTAGAAGAGGCCGTTGTAGACACCTTCCATGTTCACCCGGATCGTCGTCTCCCAGCCGGCGCCCCCGCCGACGCCAGCGTTGTTAAAGAGGATGTCGAGCCCGCCAAGGTCGTCGATCGACTGGCGGAGGGCCGCTTCGACGGCCGAACGGTCGCCGACATCGAGCCGCAGCGCGGCCGACTTCCCGCCGTGTTCGGCGATCGAGGCGGCGGTGTCGCGTGCGCTATCGAGATCGATATCGGTACACATCACGGCCGCGCCTTCGCTGTGGAAGCGGAGGGCGCTGGCCCGGCCGATCCCCGAACCCGCGCCCGTTACCAGCGCCACCCTGCCATCAAGCCTTGCCATGGGACAGTCTCCTCGGTTGGGTTTGGCGGGGATGATACGCGGGATTGAATCGCCGGGCGGGTTTCATCGCCGGGCGGGTTCATCGCCAAGGTGCCAAGAGCGCCAAGGGAGAGAGCGGAGAGGGTGAGAGAGCCGGGCCGGTTAATCGCCAAGAGCGCCAAGGGAGAGAGCGGAGGCGGTGGGCGTCAGACTTTGCGCCGGGAACGGACTCCGTCGTCTGGCGCGCCGCCCTCACCCCCCATCCCCCTCTCCCGGTGCGCCGGGCGAGGGGGAGCCGATCTCCTCGTGCGTGGGCCTGCGCGACAGGCAAGGCTCGATGAGGAGGACTCGGCAAAACCTTGACCCTCACCCGGGAGAGACCAGAGGCGGCGAGTGTTTCAGCCGCGGCGGCCGCCGGGGAGGATGTAGCGGTACGCGGCGAGCCAGGGGAGGGTCATCGCCGTGACGAGGGCCTTCTGGCGGGAGGGCATGGCCTGCCGCCATTCGTCGTCGAGGCGGATTGGCGTCGGGCCACGGTTGAAGCGCATGGGGTTGCCGCCGACGGCGTGATAGAGATCCAGCGGCGCGGCACCACTGGCATCGACCGGGGGTGGCGCCGGCGGCAGGCCAGCGAAGCGGCGGATGGCGGCGACGGTCTCGTTCGGGTGGGCGACCAGGTCTTCGTAGTGGAGGCGCTTCGTTGGCAGCCCGGAGAGCGGGGCGAGCGTGCCAAGGAGCGTGGCCGCGTCCCACCAGAGAGTCGATTCGTGCGGAGAGAGGCGCTGCATCGGGGCCGTCTTGCCTTGGCCGATCGGGTACATTCGGTCACGCGTCCAGGAGAAGGCCGAGGCGCGCGGGTCGCGCACGAGGTGGACGAGGCGGACCGCCACGCCCGGCATACCGTCGAGCATCAGGGCCAGACGGATGTGCTTGCCCGAATCGATGATCACGCGCTTGCCGGATTCGGCCGCAATCGCGCGGTAGATGGCGGCGAAAGCGTCCTGGAGTTCGGCAACGTCGCCGCGGGCGTCGCCCGGACCGAGACGAAGGAGCTTTCGGCCGACCGGACCGGCGGAGGTAGCGCGGCGGATCAACGGCTCCATCTGGCCGGGCGCGGGCGGGCCGCCAGGAAACGCGCGGCCAAGGACGGCCGCCCAGAAGGGGCACTCAACGCCAACAAGCCCGCAGCCACAGAGCCGCTGGAGCCGGAGGAAGTTCCGCCAGAGGTAGACCAGTTCGCCCA
>JANMTH010000053.1:0-6852 GCA_031390305.1 Thermoflexaceae bacterium | reverse complement strand
CGGTGGTCTGCGCTACCGCCACACGCCGTGAAAAGCGAACCACCGAAGGGCCGAAGCGAACGGCCTCGGCGGGATTCTCGGGGCGGCGAGTAGACTGCACTCCGGCAACCGAGTTCGACACCCCGTACGGCGCCATGGGGGCGAACTACGGTTACGCGCTCATCGCCCAGCGGTATATGCACGAGTACGGCGTGACGCCGGAACAGCTCGCGAAGATCGCCGTCGCCCAGCGCTACAACGCCTGCCACAACCCGGACGCGCTCTTCTTCGGCCAACCGATCACGATTGAGGACGTGCTCGCCTCGCCCGTGATCGTCGATCCGCTCCACCTGCTGGAGATCGTGATGCCCGTGGCGGGGGCGGCCGCCGTCGTCGTGACGAGCGCGCGGAAGGCCGCGAAAGCGAAGAAGCCGGCGGCCTGGGTGCTCGGCGCGGGCGGTCACACCACGCATAAGAGCATCACCTTCGCCCCGAGCCTTACGGATTCGGCGATTCGCGCCTCCGCCGATCAGGCGTTCGCGATGGCCGGCGTGCGGCGCAAGGATATCGACCTCGCGAGCGTGTACGACTGCTACACGATCACCGTCCTCCTGACGCTTGAAGACGCGGGATTTTGCAAGAAGGGCAAGGGCGGGGCGTTCATTGATGACCACAACCTCCAGTTTGATGGCGACTTCCCGCTCAATCCGCACGGCGGACAGCTCTCCTTCGGCCAGGCCGGGGCGGCCGGAGGGATGTCCCACGTAACCGAGGCAGCCCGCCAGCTGATGCGGCGGGCGCAGGGACGGCAGGTGAAGAGGGCCGAATTCGCCTTCGTGAACGGCAACGGCGGAATCATGAGCGACCAGGCGTCGCTCATCCTGGGGAGGAACCGGTGACTGACGAAGAGCAGTGGGAAGCCACGGCCACATCAGGGACGGACGAAGAGCACAAGGAAGCGACGGCCACATCAGGGGCGGACGAAGAGCAGAACGAAGCCACGGCCACAACCGGGACGGACGAAGAGCAGAACGAAGCCACGGCCACATCAGGGACGGACGAAGAGCAGAACGAAGCCAGGGCCACTTCAGGGACGGACGAAGAGACGAGGCTAGCCACGGCCACATCAGGGACGGAAAGAGAACAGACGGAGCCCGCCCCGGCGGCCTTCGCGCCCTACGCCAGGCCGCTGCCCGAGCCGACCGCGGTCTCGGCGCCCTTCTGGGAAGGCGCCCGCCAGCATCGGCTGATGCTTCAGCGGTCCCAGCGCACGGGGCGTCACGTCTTCTATCCACGTGCGGTCTCGCCATTCGGGGCGGGCGACGAACTGGAGTGGGTAGAGGCGAGTGGGAGGGGCACGGTCTACTCCTACACCGTCGCCCGGCGGGCGACGGCGCCGCAATGGGCCGGCGAGGTGCCGTACGTCATCGCCATCGTCGAGTTGGCCGAAAACGTGCGGATGACCGCGAACATCGTCGGCTGCGCGCCCGGAGACGTGCGCATCGGGATGGCCGTCGAAGCGGCCTACGACGATGTCACGCCGGAGGTCACGTTGGTCCAATTCCGGCCGGTGAAGACGGTCACCGTTTCGCCACCCGGGTGACCGGCAAGGGGACGAGCCGTTAAGGAATGGAGCAAACCTGCCGATACCCAGAGCAGCGAAACGGTTGAAAGCAGGTCCACGATGCAGAAGTTCTTTCTCGTCATCGATCCCGAACAGAGCCTGGGTGACCCCCCGCTCGTCCAACAGGCGATCGCCGCCATCCCCGGCGCCGAAGTCGTCCTCGTGCCCGACGCGGAGAGCGCGATCGACCTCCTCGAAGAGCGTCGCGTTGTCCCCTCGATGGTGTTCTGCAATCTGGAATTGGCGGGCATGTCGGGTCTCGACTTCCTGGGCGCAATCCGCCGGCGGCGCTGGCTGGAACGCACCCCGGTCGCGATCATGAGCAACGCGGCGAGCGACCGCCAGGTCGTCCAGAGCTACCGCCTCGGTGCGTGCACATTCCTCGCGAAGCCGCTCCGGGCCTTCGAGATCCGGGAGGCTATCCGGGAATTTGGCAGCGCCGCCGTACCGATGCGTTCAGGGACCCTCGTGGGCAGCCTGAGCGGCGGACGCGACGCATCGGCCGCCTGATCGTCGTTTAGCGGCAAAGCGCGCGCAGCTCGGCCTGCACCTCGGCCGCCCGGTCGACGTTCTCTTCGGGCGAGCCCTGGACCGGTATGAGGTTGACGTGGCGTGCACCGGCCTCGACATAGGGCGCGATGAACTCGGCCACCTCGCGCGCCGAACCGTAGGGCGTATAGCGTTCGAAACGCTCGAAGGGCAGGCGGTAGGTGCTGCCCATGCCCTCCGCCACCATCTCGCGGGCGGTCGCGCGGGCGGGCGCGATGGCGGTCCAGAACTGCATCCCCATCTCCACGACCAACGGACCGCGGCCAGCGGCCACCGCCTCCTGGGCGACGAGTTCGCCCGCCTGGCGGAAGCGGTCCAGCGATTGCCAGATGCCGGTGTAGCCGTCCCCGTAACGGCCGGCACGGCGAAGGGCGTGGTCGCTCCGGCCTCCGACGAAGATCGGTACGGGCCCGAGCGGCTTCGGATAGACGGTGACGTCGTGAAGGTCGAAGTGGCGGCCACGGAAGGTGACGCCATCCTCCGACCAGAGCCGCCGGACGATCTGTAGCGCTTCGTTGGTCCGCGCTCCTCGCGTCCGCGGGTCGATACCACAGCTCGTGAATTCGTGCGGATCTTCGCCTCCGACACCGATCCCGAAGACAAACCGCCCGAGGCTGAGCTGGCTGAGCGCCGCGACCTGAAGGGCGACGGGAACCGGGTGGCGGAGGGGAAGCAGGTAGACCGCCGTCTTGAGCTGGATCCGCTCAGTCACGGTAGCGATCGCCGTCAATGTCTGGAGGCCGTCGTAGCCGAAGCCGTGGAACGTGACATGGTCGCCGGCGATGAGGCCGTCGAGGCCGATGGCCTCGGCCCGGCGGGCGGCGGCGAGCGTCATCGCGCCCGTCGTGTTCCCGCGCACATCCCACCCCCGGACCATAACCGAAACGTGCGGTGCGTCCATCTGCTGTCACCTCCCCCTTGAACGCCGTCACGATACACCGGACGGGCGCCTTCGTTACCGGGACCATACATCGGCGGGCAAGGAGGTTGGCGGGAGCGGCGCCAACGCCGACTATGGAATCATGCAGACACGCGTTTTCCTGGCACTCCTCACCCTTTTCGCTCTCGCCAGCCTGGCCACCGCGGCCTGTGGCGGCGGCGGCGAATCGACGGACGACAAGACGGTGGCCGCGGACGACGGGCTTTCCGGCTCCGGCGCGGACGCGCTTCGTAGCCTGGCGAAGGACCTGACGGACAAGAGCTACCAGGCCGTGTACGACATAGAGACCGACGAAGGCGACGGAAAGACGGACAAGGGCTTGCTGACGATCGCCAGCAAGCCGCCGAAGTCCGCCTTCGCTGTATCGACGAAAGACTCCGCGGGCGTGAAGACCGAGTTCCTCAGCTTCAAGGACGACAAGGTCTCGTACCTCTGTACGAAGACCGGAGATGAGCCCGGGGAATGCCTCAAGGGTGCCGTGACCGAAGACGGAGCGAGCGCCGGACTGTTGGACCTGAAGTCGTTGCTCAGCAACCTGGAAGAGGAGGCCGGTACGACGGTGACCGAGGTGAAGGGCCGGAAGATCGCTGGCGCCGATAGCAAGTGCTTCAAAATCAAGGACGCGAGGAGCGAAGGCACGGCCTGCTTCGCCAGGTCGAACGGCATTATGACGCTGGTGGATTCGGTCGATAACGGAATTATCCTCAAGGTGCAGGCGACAAAACTGAGCGAGAAGCCGGACGATAAGCTCTTCGAGGTGCCGGACGGGTACGAAGTCATCGACCTCGGGAACTGAGGGCGACATCGGAGTGTCCTTTAACCGGGAGCCGCTAGGATGTCGGCAACGACACGGGGAGTACTACGACAGATGACCGAGGCGCAGGCCGCACGAACTCCAATGATCTTCGACCGCGCGTTCCTAACGGGGATCGAAGACGTAACGCAGCTCATCCTCGTCCGCCATGGCGAGCAATACATCCCCGACGCGCGTTCAGGGCCGGTGGGCGACACCGTCGATCCGCCGTTGAGCGAACGAGGCCAGGAGCAGGCCCGGCTGGTCGGCCTTCGCTTTTCAACCTCGAAGATCGATGCCGTGTACGCCAGCCCCTTGCGGCGCGCCCACGACACCGGGATACAGATCGCCCGCCATCACCGGCTGGAGCCGATCGTCCTGAGCGATCTCCGCGAGGTGGAGATCTTCCGCGACGTGCCGCGCGACCAGTCGGCTCTGGCCTTCTTCGGCGAAGCGCCGCTCGCGGGCATGCGCGAGCGAATGCTGCGCGAACGAGTCTGGGACATCTACCCCTGCTCCGAGACGAGTGCGGAGTTTCGGCGGCGGACGGTGAACGCAATCGAGGGGATCATCGCCGCGAACGAAGGAAAGCGTGTCGTGATCGCCTGCCACGGCGGGGTGATCAACGCCTATGTCGGCTACATCATCGGTACGCCGTACGACATGTTCTTCCGCCCGGCGCACACATCGGTGAACATCGTCGCCTCGGGCCATGGCGTGCGCGCGGTGCACAGCCTGAACGACATCCACCACCTCGAGACGAACGACGGCAGCTTCGTCAGCCACTGAGCCGCGAGGTCCGAGGTCCGAGGTCCGAGGTCCGAGAGAGAGGACGGTCGGCAGGTGGGTGGCTCCTGGATCAGGACGCGCGACCTACTCGCCCGCGAAGGGCTCGAACTGTTCGATGAGCGTGTCGAGGGCGAGGGGCAGCGGCGGGCGGAGGGCCGTTCCCGCGAACGAATCGGCGAAGGCGCGGGCCACCGGGCTGGTGGCCCGGTAGTGGCGGCCGCCAGAGAGCGCGAAGAGTTCGGCGGCCAGCTTCGTCGCTTCCTGGGCCACATACGTTTTCGTCCGCAGAACGCGCATGCGGTAAGCCGGTGAAGCGCCGTACTCCCAGGCTCGGGCCGTCTCGCGGAGGTAGGCGCGCATCGCCTCGTAGCGCATCGTTGCCTCGCTCAGCCGGAGGCGGACGGCGGGCGATGACGGCGCCGGCGTCGAGAGCGCCCGGAGGATTGCGCCCGCGCAGCCAAGAGGGATCGCCGCGAAGAGCATGAACCAATAGTGGGTCGGCTGGACGGCGGCGAGGAAGCCCGGGAAGCCGAGGAGTTCACCGGCGGCGCCGTCGTAGCGGACGGACTGGCTCTCCGTCGGGCGCATGCCGAAGCCATCCCAGTCGTCGAGGATGGTGACGCCCGGGCCGTGGGCATCGACGAGGAAGAACTCGACGTTCGGGCCGCCGGCCGGGGCGTCGCCGGGGAGCTTCGCCGTGGAGAAAAAGACCGTGGCGTGCTTCCCGCCGGTGGCCAGAATCTTCTCTCCAGAGAGGTGGTAGTCCCCGCCGTCCGGCGCCTGAGCGGCCAGTGTGGTGATCGCGTCGAGCGAGCCGCCGGCGCCCTTTTCCGAGTTGCAGGCGGCGTAGAGTTCGGCCCGGCCGTAGGCGGCGGCGATCCGCTCGCACTGCTCGCCGAAGGACGCCCGCCAGGCGGGCGGAGCGAAGCCGGGCGGCGCTGAAATAGCGCCAGCGAGGCCCAGGGGCATGCTCGCGATCAGGGCCGTCGAGGGTGAGACGGTGGCGATCGCGAGGACCGCCGCGACGGCCTCCTCGGCGCTCGCGCCAGAGCCGCCAAGGGCCGCCGGGAACGGCGCGGCTACGATCCCGGCCGCGTAGAGCTCGGCCAGATTCTCGGCCGGAAATCGCTCCGGCGAGGCCGCCTCGCGCGTCGTGAACCGGGGCAGGAGATCGGCGAGGGCGTCGGTCAGCACGGCGTCTCCGGGGAGTGAAGTGGGCCAAAGTGTAGCAGCCGCGCGCGCCCGGAATGTGCGTTGCGCCACGCTGGCTAGACTGAAGACCACGAATCCGCAGGAAACGCCGCCGGACGGCGCAAGGAAGAGGACCACGGTTGATTTCTGATTTCACGCTCCAGGGGAAGGTCGCCATCGTCACCGGAGGCAGCCGCGGCATCGGCCGCTCGATCGCCATCGCGCTGGCCGAAGCGGGCGCCGATGTCGCCATCGCCGCGCGCAAGCCCGAATCGCTCCAGGAGGCCGTGGCCGCCGTCCAGGCTACGGGCCGAAGAGCGATTGGCGTGCCCACGAACGTCCGCGAGATCCCGGGCCTCCAGAACCTGATCGACGAGACGAAGAAGCAGCTTGGGCGGGTCGATATCCTCGTCAACAACGCGGCCACCAACCCCGTCTTCGGCCCAGTCCAGGACATCGATGAACGGGCCTGGGACGCGATCATGAACACGAACGTCAAGTCGCTCTTCTTCCTCAGCAAGTTCGCGCGCGAGGCGATGGTGGAACACGGCGAGGGCGGTAGCATCATCAACGTCAGCTCCACCGGCGGCTTCCGCGCCTCCGATGTCATCGGCGGCTACTCGATCTCGAAGGCGGCGGTGGTGATGGTGACGCAGGTATGCGCCAAGCAGTGGGGCGTGGACGGCATCCGCGTGAACTGCATCGCGCCGGGCCTTATCAAGACGGAATTCTCGCGCGCGCTCTGGGAAAACGAAGGCATCTTGAAGGGCGCGACGACCCAGAGCGCCCTCCGGAGGATCGGGATGCCGGGCGAGCTCGCGCTGGTCGTCGGGGCGATCGCCGAGGCGGGCGCCAACATCCTCGCGGTCGACCACAACCGCGCGCCCCCCCACATGCGGTTGGGGGTGGCCGTTTTGGCGCTCCTCCTCGATGTGACCGGCCCCGACCACTTCGAGGCCGTGACGCTCGCCCTGCGCGAGCGTGGCC
>JANMTH010000427.1:0-7174 GCA_031390305.1 Thermoflexaceae bacterium | reverse complement strand
GCCAGACCGATGCGCCCGAAGAGATCGCGACCTATAGCCAGCTCCACCTCGTCGGCGATATCGTCGGGCTGCTTGATGCCCTCGGCGAAGAGACGGCCGTCATCGCCGGACACGATTGGGGCGCGCCCGTCGCCTGGAACGCCGCGCTCTTGCGGCCGGACCGTTTCCGGGCGGTCATCGCCCTCAGCGTCCCCTATTCGCCCCGCGGCGGGAAGGTGAAGCCGACCGACGCGATGAAGGCGGCTTTCGGCGATAACTTCTTCTACCAGCTCTACTTCCAGGAGCCGGGCAAGGCGGAGAAGGACCTCTCCAGCGATACGCGTCTCTTCCTCCGCTCGATGCTCTATGCCGCCTCGGGTGACGCCGACCCGGCCGCCGTCTTCCGCCAGCTCCCGAAGACAGCCACCTTCCTCGACCAGATGACGGACCCGGGCCCCGGTTGGAACAGCTGGCTCGAACCCGAAGCCCTCGACTTTTACGTCAGCGAATTCGAGCGAACCGGCTTCCGCGGTGGGCTGAACTGGTACCGGAACGTGGACCGGTCATGGGAGTACATGGCCGCCTTCACGGGGGCGCCGATTCGCGTGCCGGCGCTCTTCGTCGCGGGCGAACGGGATGGCGTCATCGCCATGAATCCGGCCGCGCTGACGAATCTGGAGAAGAACGTATTAGACTTGCGCGGCAAGCTGCTCCTGCCCGGATGCGGACACTGGACGCAGCAGGAACGCCCGGACGAGGTGAACGCGGCGATGATCGGCTTCCTGAAGAGCCTTCAGTTCGACGGCGGCGCCGCCCGCGAGACGGACCCGGACGGGCGGACAGCCGACTCCGCCAATCAGTGAGGTTGAAACCGATCTGTAGGGAATCGCCCCTTCGCGCTTCGCGCTTCCTCCAATGGAGATGGCTGCCCTGTTAGCCGGATAATGGATCTACGAATCCCTACCGAGGTGGCTCATGTCCGGACTTTTGTCGCGTTGGTCAGACCTGTCTCTCAAGGTCAAGCTGACCGCGATCACCGTGGTCGTCGGCGTCCTCCCCCTTGCCGTCGCTGGCTTCATCAGCACGATGATGGCCTCCAGCGCGCTCGAAGAGGAGGCGAATAGCCAGGTCGCGGATCTCGCGTTCAACGCCGTCGACAAGCTCGATCGCAACCTCTTCGAACGCTACGGCGATGTCCAGGCATTCGCCAACTCCGACCCTGCGAAGGCCATGGACGCCGAGCGGCTGACCGCCTTCATGGAGACGATGACGGGGATCTACACCCCGATCTACAAGCTCATGGTGGTGGCAGACCTCAAGGGCAAGATCGTCGCCGTGAACCCGGTGGGACCGGACGGTAAGCCGATCAAGAGCCAGGTACTCGTTGGAAGGGATGTCTCGAAGGAAGCATGGTTCCGGAAGGGCGTGGATGGGTCAATGAAGCCTGGCGAGACGTTCGTCGAGGATGCTCATGAGGACGGCCTGATGGCCGCCGTCTTCGGCTCGGGCGAGGGATCCCTGGCGATGAACTTCACCTACCCGATCAAGGACGCGGAGGGGAACCTTCTCGGCGTCTGGACGAACCGGTTCAACTGGGAAGTGGCCCGCACGATCTTCACTGAAGTACTCGCCCGAACGGTCGCGGACGGGGCGGAAAGCGTCCAGCTGACGCTGTTGAGCCAGGACGGGACCGTCCTCATCGGCACCGATCTGGAGGATACGCTCGCTCGGAAGCTGGATGAGCTCGCGGTTGTTCGAGCCGCCGGCGAGAAAGGAAGCATCGGCTCAACAGGCGGTGAGAGCCTGGATGGGGAAGGCCGCGCGAGCCTCCTCGGCTACGCCCACTCGGCTGGCTACTCGATCTATCCGGGCATCGATTGGTCCGTGGTGGCTGGACAGGACCGGAGTGAGGCGCTCGCCTCCGCTCGCTCGATCCGGAACTGGGTACTGCTCATCGGGTTCGTTTCGGCGGCCGCGATCTTCGTGACGGGGTTCCTTTTCGCCCGTTCGATCAGCAATCGCGTCCGCGAGATCCTCGCGCGGCTGCAGAGCGTAGCGACAGAGACCGCACCAGAGCTGGAAGCCGGTATCCACGCGGTCGAGCGTGGTGATCTGACGGTCGCGGCGCAGGTCCGGACGAAGCCGATCTCGCGGCATTCGAACGATGAAGTTGGCATGGCGGCGCAGGCCATCAACGCTACCCTTGATCGCATCGGATCCACCGTCGAAAGCTACAACGCGATGCGGATCGGCCTCGCCGGGCTGATTGGGGAGATGCGGGAGGGGTCCGGATCGATTCTCTCGGCCTCGGACCAACTGCGCTTATCGTCAGATCAGATGGCCGGGGCGACAGGCCAGATCGCGACGGCGATCGGCGAAGTGAACTTCGCGGCGACCTCCGTTTCATCGAAAGCGTCTGAGTCAGTTGAAGAGATCCGGAGGCTGACGGGCGGCGCGGAAAGGCTCGCCGGGCTCGCCCAGGAGAACGCCGCGTCGGCCGTCAGCAGCCAGCGCGAGGCCGTCCAGATGGGCGAGCGCATTGCGTCGGTAGCGATGGCCTCGGAAGAGGTTGCGACGGCCGCGGCCCAATCCCATCGAGCGGCGCTCGAAGGGCAGGCCGCCATTGGCGAGACCGTCGATGCCATGGCCTCCATCGCCACCGCCGTGGAACGTGCGTCAGAGACGGTGAATCAACTGGGCACGGTCGGCGCCCAGATCGGCAACATCGTTCGAACGATCGACGAGATCGCCTCGCAGACTAATCTCCTCGCCCTCAACGCCGCGATCGAGGCGGCCCGCGCAGGCGAGCAGGGACGCGGTTTCGCCGTCGTCGCCGAAAATGTCCGTTCCCTGGCCGAACGATCGAGCCACGCGACCCGCGAAATCGCGGACCTGATCAACCGTGTGCAGGGCGGAACCCGTGAGGCGGTCGCCGCGATGTCCGCGGGGGTGGAGGACGTGAACCACGGGCGGGACGTGACCGCGAGGGCGGGCGTGGCCCTCGAATCGATCATCGAATCGGTGCAATCCTCATCCGCTCGGATGCAGCAGATCGCGGGCGACATCCAGGGCATCCGCGATGGGGCGGCCCGCATCATCGAGGGTGCGGCCGTGATCACATCGTCCGCCGAGGAATCGGCTGCGAGTGCGCAGGATATGGCGGAGGGAACCGGCCGGCTGGATGATGCGATCCTCCAGGTCTCGGCTTCAAGCGAGCAGACGGCAGCTTCGATGCAAGAGGTCTCCGCCTCAACGGAAGAGCTGTCCGCGCAGTCCCAGGAGTTGGCAGCGACCGCAACTGAACTGCGCGACCTCGCGACGAAGCTGACTGGCGCTTCGGCGCGTTTCCGGCTCGCGGCCTGAGCCTCTCGCCAGCTGTCTGGCGGCGGGCGCGTGTTTGCCCGCCCCGGCAGCAGAGACGAGGACAGCGGCCGCTCAGGCCGAGACGGCGGCCATCTCCTGCCTCGGCACCATGCCTTCGAGCACGCGTCCCAGGGCCATCGTGTGGCTACAGACGCTCCAATCGGTAAAGAAGTCGCAACTACAGTGCCACTGGCCATCGACGATGCCGACCTCGTGGTCGCTGTTTTCACCGTGGAAGCGGACGTGCAGTCCGTCGATCTCCATACGGTGGCGTTCGGTGGCGTAGCCCTTGGCTTTTTCGACTTTTCCGATGAGGCTGGACTGCATAGAGAAGACCCCTCCTGAAAGCTGCCGGGGAACACAAACGGCGGCCCTTTCGGCGCCGCCGTTACTGGTGATGGCCGAGATGAATGCCATCCATAGAGACGACGCTACGCCGGGAGAACGGGACTGTCAACGCCTGGATTGGTGAACGTTTCGTCATCGGGCGTCCGTTCGTGGCGGAAGAAGACGGTCGCTCGTGATGTCGCCGAGACTTGTATCTCCGCCGGGAGCGGCCCCTCGCCAGCGGAGAGGCCGACGGAGACGACGACCCCCGCGATTCGACCCCAAACCTCGCGCCGGACACCGAAATCGAGGACCTCGTCCACGGCCATCGCGAATTCGTGGTCTCCGGGCCCGATGCGGAGGCCGCGCGGCGCAATCGCGCAGGTCGCGCCCTCTACGGGCAGGAGGGTGTACCCCATGAAGGCCGCCGTCTCCGCGTCGGGAGGGCTTCCAAAGGTGGTGGCGCGCGGCCCGGCCACCCGCAGCCGCCCATCGATCAGGACCGCGATATCGTCGGCCAGGCGCAGCGCCTCATCGCGGTCGTGGGTCACGACGACCGTGGTGGTCGCGAACTGGCGGAGCATCGCGGGAAGGGCGTGCAGGAGCTGTCGGCGCGCCGGACCATCGAGCCCCGAAAGCGGCTCGTCGAGGAGGGTGATCGGCGCGCGCAGGCTGAGCGCCCGGGCGAGGTTGGCGCGCTGCGCCTCGCCGCCCGAAAGCCGCCGAGCCGGCCGATCAAGGAGCGCCTCTATCCCGAAGACGGCCGCCGCCTCCTCGGCGCGGCGGCGGCGGCGGCGTTCCGCCCGTCCGGCGCCGCGCAGGCGAAGGCCAAGTTCGATGTTCGCGCGCACCGAATCGGAAAGGAAGATCGCCTCCTGGAAGGCGTAGGAGACCCGTTCCCGGGCAGCCCGTGGCGAGGCGCTCACGCCGCCCAGGAGGACGCGCCCGGCAGTCGGCCGTTCGAGCCCGGCGATCAGCCGTAGAAGCGTCGACTTCCCCGCCCCGTTCGGCCCCACCAGCGCCGTCGTCCTGCCGTCCGCGAGGACGAGCGAGGGAACGTCGAGGACGATGCGCCGGCCACGGTGAAAGCGGAGGCCCTCGATCCGGACATCCATCAGCCCCGCCGCCGCTGCTGGACGGATGTAAGGGCGATGTTCACGGCAAAGGCCATCGCCAGGAGCACGATCCCCAGAGCCATAGCTTTTTCGTTTTCGCCCCGGCTCGTTTCCGTGACGATCGCCGTCGTCAGGACGCGCGTCTCCCCCTGGAGATTTCCCCCGACCGTCATCGAGGCGCCGACTTCGCTGACCACGCCGCCGAAGCCGGCCATCACGGCCGCGAGGATCCCGAGCTGCGCCTCCTTCGCCAGCAGCCAGAGACGCCGCACAGGGCCGGCCCCAAGGATCGCCAGCAAGTCCGGAAGATCACGCGGGAGCGACTGGATCGCCGCCGCCGTGAACCCGACCACGAGTGGGACGGCGATCAGAAATTGGGCGATGACCATCGCCCGCTTCGTATAGACCAGCTCGAACCCACCGAAGGGGCCGCTGCGCACGAGCATCAGCCAGACTACGAGCCCGATGACCACCGGCGGCATCCCCATGCCCGTGTTGACGATTCCGAGGATCACGGTCCGGCCACGAAAGCGTCCGCGGGCAAGCGCGTAGCCAGCGGGCACGCCCACGGCCATCGCGAAGAGCGTGGCCGTGCCCGAGACCACCACCGTGCGCCACGCGATATCGCGCAGAGCCGCATCGCCGGTGACGATCAGGCGGATTGCTTCCTTCAGGCCTTCCCAGAGTGCGTCCATCGAACGCCCGACAGCGTACCGCGCCGGGCGACACCCGGCCCGATCGTTACTGCCCGACTTCCTCTTCCTTCTTCCCGGCGTCCGCGATGAAGAGCGCCTGGCCCAACTCCGCCTTCTTGAACTCACCGATCAGCTTCTGCGTCGCGGGAGCGACCATGAATTCGGCGAAGGCACGCCCCTGGGCGGCTTTCACCTTCGTGAACTTCACCGGGTTCACAACGTACACGTGGTAGATGTTCAGGAGCGGCTTCGCCCCTTCGAAGACGATTGCGAGCTTCAGGTTCTTCTTCTGCGCGAGGTAGGTTGCGCGGTCCGTGAGCGTATAGCCGTTCTTCTGGTCGGCGATGTTCAGCGTCGCCCCCATGCCCTGTCCGGTCTCCTCGCGGCCCCGCACCTTCGAAGGGTCGATGCTCGCCGCCTTCCAGAGGTTCAGTTCAGCCGTATGCGTGCCCGAGCTGTCGCCCCGCGAAATGAACGGGCCGGCGGTCGCGATCGCCGTCATCGCCGCGTTCAGATCCTTCGTCCCCTTCACCCTGGCCGGGTCACTCGCCGGCCCGACGATGATGAAGTCGTTATGCATCACCAGCTTGCCTTCGACGATGTCTCCCTGGTCGATGTACTTCTTCTCGCTGGTTGGGGCGTGGACGAGCACAGCGTCGGCATCGCCCTTGGCCGCCATTTCGAGAGCCGCGCCCGTCCCGACAGCGATAACCTTGACTTCCACGCCCGTTTGCTTCGTGAACTCGGGAACGAGAACATCCAGCAGGCCGCTGTCGCGCGTGCTGGTCGTGGTCGCCAGGATCATGTCTCCGCCGAGCTTCGGTTTCGGCGTGGGCGAGGGCGTCGCCGCCGCCAGGGACGCCGTGGTCGCCGAAGCGGCGGCCGTCGCCGTGGCGTCGTCGTCGTCGCCCCCACACGCCGTCGCGAGGAGCGGGAGCGCGAGCAGCGCAAGCAGGAGGATCCGCCGGTACCGAACGAGTCGCGCCATGAAGTGTTCCCTCGTGTTATGCCGGGCCGAGCATAGCGGAAGAAGGGTTGGATATGCTAGCCGGGGCCGAACGAGGACGGCCCGCGACGGTGACCGAACGGGACGCCGTCCCCACTCCGCGGAGGCCGCCTACGCTGGTGGAGCTATCTCCGCGGGCGGCCCGGCGAGCAGCTCGGGCAGAATTTTGCTGAGCGGCGGGCGCTCCCAGAGCCAGGCAAGGCGGAACCAGAACCCAGGTACAGCCGCGCTCCGGTAGACGCCCTCGCTGTCGGCCTGGGCGCGCGCGAAGCGTCCCTCCGTGAGGACGAGACGGGCGGCGTGGCCGAGTACTGGATCCTCGACCCCGTGAACCAGACCGCCGACTTCTTCGTCCTCACGGAGGGCCGCTTCGCGCGCGCCCGGGCCGACAGCGAGGGCGTCTACAGGAGCGCGGCCGTACCTGGGTTCTGGCTCCGCCTGGCCTGGCTCTGGGAGCGCCCGCCGCTCAGCAAAGTTCTGCCCGAGCTGCTCGCCGGGCCGCCCCCGGAGATAGACCCGACGCGATAGATCGCGCCCGGCGAACTGGCGAGTGCCGAGACACCTGGGGCGGATGGCTCCGTTGTATCATGGAGCGAACACCATGACGCAGCTGGCGACTTTCACCGGGCAACCCACTGGCGGGGAACGCGTCTCTTACGAGGAGTTCCTGCGCCTCACCGACGGCATGC
>JANMTH010000398.1:0-1807 GCA_031390305.1 Thermoflexaceae bacterium | reverse complement strand
TTCAGGTCGGGTTGTTCGCGCAGGAAGGAGTGGAGGTAGTACTGGCCGCTTGAGGCATCGAATTCCCAGGCGGAACCGCCGAAAACCGCCCTCCAGTTGTTCGGCGGCGAGCCGTCCGGTTTGGCGTCCCGCCAGTAGTACCAGTCCCGCTTCGGCGAGTCACGCGAGGAACGGGAGTCGATAAACCAGGGATGAACGTCCGAGCTGTGGTTCGGCACGTAGTCCAGAAGGATGCGGATGCCGCGCCGGTGACATTCGGCGATCAGCCGGTCCATCGTCGCCAGATCGCCGAAATCCGGGTGGACGCCGCAATAGTCGGCGACATCGTAGCCGAAGTCCTTCATCGGCGAGGGAAACGTCGGCGAGAGCCAGATTGCGTCGATGCCGAGGGAACGCTCGGTGCCGTCGTTCAGATAGTCGAGCCGCTGGATGATGCCCTCAAGGTCGCCGATGCCGTCACCGTTCGAATCCTGGAAGGAGCGCGGGTAGATCTGGTAGATGACGGCCTTGCGCCACCATTCGTGTTCAGCGATCTCCAGGTTCACGCGGCGGATGGTACCACCTGTTGGTAGCCGCTAGCTGCTAGCTTTTAGTCGTTGGGTATTGGCTATCCCACTGCACGGTTACGGCCCGTTGATGTTTCCGCCAGGGGGACCCGCTACTGAAGGGCATCCGCGCGGCTCAGGCGTGGGCGGGCTCGGCGTCGTGGTGGGATTCGGCGGCCGCACCGGCGCGCAACGCCGCGACGAAGTCTGGCGAAGTGGCCATCGCCTCCCGCGAGAGGAATATGAGGGAATCGATGTGCTTACCGGCGGCGAGAAGGCGCTCGATCCAGAGGTGGCCGACGACCTCCGCGGCGCGGGCGCGGAAGTCGCCGGTCTCGGGCTCGCCGAGCTCCTTCGCCAGGTAGGCCGCGCCGGGCGTGTTGAGGATCACCGCCGCTTCCTTGCCGTGCCGCCCCGGGCTGACGATGACGAAGTTCGCCTGGGTTCCGCCCCAGATCTCCGTGCCGACGCCGATGCCTTCGAACCGGACTGTGGTCTCCGTTGCCGTGACCATGCTTATGTATCCTCCCTGGGCATCGCGATCTTGAGTGCCGCTGGTAGTTCGCCGAGCAGTTGGCGGCGGGCCTGGACGCGTGATTGCAGTCCCCAGATGTTGATGAAGCCGACGGCGGCCGTCTGGTCGTACGTGTCGCCGCGATCATAGGTAGCGAGACTACGGTCATAGAGCGATTCTTCGGATTTGCGCCCCACCACTGTCGCGTGCCCCCGGTGCAGCCGCAGGCGGATCGTTCCGCTCACGTGGCGCTGTGTGCTTGCCGCGTAGGCGGCGATGTCCTGGTGATGTGCGCTGAACCAGAGACCGTTATAGATGAGTTCTGAGTACTCGATCGCGATCTGCTTCTTGAGCCTGATCTGTTGCTTCGAAAGGGTCATCGCCTCCAGGCCGCGGTGGGCCGTGTGGAGGATGAGCGCGGCCGGCGCTTCATAAATCTCGCGGCTCTTGATCCCGACCAGCCGGTCCTCGAGGTGGTCGATCCGGCCGACGCCGTGGCGCCCACCGAGTTCGTTCAGGCGCTCAACCATGGCCACGGCGGTCACCGCCTCGCCATCGAGCGAGATGGGCATGCCGTGAAGATATCCGATTTCGATATAGACCGGCGTGGACGGGGTCTCTTCGACGCTGGCCGTCCATTCGTAGGCCTCGGGAGGTGGCTCCTGCCACGGGTCCTCGAGGATGCCCGCTTCGCAGCTTCGGCCCCAGATGTTCTCGTCGATGCTGAACGGGCCCTTTTCGCCCCAGG
>JANMTH010000370.1:0-3734 GCA_031390305.1 Thermoflexaceae bacterium | reverse complement strand
TCGTGTGTCGGTGTCACCGCGTGGGATGCGGCGAACCGAGTGGCGGGAATGGTCCATGTCCTGCTTCCCGCCTCTGACCGTCCCGGTCCCGACGCCAAGGAGCCTGCCCGATATGCGGACCACGCGGTGGAGGCGCTGATCGCGAAGCTGACCCAGGCGGGCGCCTCGCGAGCGCAGCTCCGGGTGAAGGTGGCGGGCGGAGCGAGCGTCCTCGGCGCCGCCAACGCACAAAAATTCAAGATCGGCGAGCGAAACGCCGAAGCTATCAAAGAGCAGCTCCGTAAGCACGGCCTCCGATTGTTCGCCGAAGACCTCGGCGGGGAACGCGGCCGGACGATGGAGCTCTTCGCCGCCGACGGCCGAACCACGATTCGGACGGCTGCTTCGCCCGCCAGGGAACTTTAGGGAGACGGAATGGCCACTATTCTTGTTGTCGACGACGCCGCCTTCATGCGCATGCGCATGTCCAAGATCCTCACCGAAGCCGGGTACGAGGTCATCCAAGCGGAAAACGGGCTCGAGGCTGTCGCCAAGTACAAGGCGAACAGCCCGGATGCCGTTTTGATGGATATCACGATGCCTGAAATGGACGGATTGACCGCCTTGAAGGAGATAAAGGCGCACGACCCGGCGGCGAGGGTGGCCATGGTCACCGCTCTCGGCCAACAGCAGGTCGTGCTGGACGCCGTGAAAAGCGGCGCCAAGGACTTCCTGGTCAAGCCTTGCGAGCCTGAGCGCGTGCTCGCCGCCGTCAGCAAGCTCTGTGCCTGAGCACATTGGCAGCGCGGCGGCCGACGCGGCGAAGCGTATCCGCGTGCTCATCGCGGACGATTCGGTCTTCATGCGGAAGACGATCGAGCGGATCGTCAACGAAACGCCCGGCTGCATCGTCGTGGGCACGGCCGTGGATGGCGTCGAAGCGGTTCAGATGGCCGTCCGGCTCCGGCCCGACGTGATCACGATGGATGTCGAAATGCCCCGGATGGACGGCGTAACGGCGGTCGCCGAGCTAATGAAGACCGTCCCGACTCCCGTTGTGATGGTAAGCACACTGACGGCGGCGGGCGCCGCGACGAGCATTCGGGCGCTCGAGGCTGGCGCCGTTGAATGCGTCGCCAAGCCCGGCACGATGAGCACGGACCTGATTTCGGTGGCTGACCGTCTCTCGGCGGCCATCCTCCGGGCGGCCACCGCCCGCCCCCGGCGAATGGCGCTCCCGCCACGGACGTTGGCGGCGCCACCAACGAAGATCACGCCGATCGGGCGGGCATCGGAACAGATCGTCGTCATCGGCTCGTCGACAGGCGGCCCGCCCGCACTCAGCGAAGTCGTCCCACATCTCCCGGGCGATCTGCCGGCGGGCGTGGTGGTTATCCAACACATGCCACCGGGATTCACGGCGGCTCTGGCCCGCCGCCTTGATGGGCTGTCGCCGCTCCACGTCTCGGAGGCGGTGGAGGGCGACATCGTGGCCGCGGGACGCGTCCTCGTGGCTCCGGGGGACTACCACCTGACGATTACGCGCGACCACCGGGTGCACCTGGAGCAGGGGCCTTCGATGCACGGCGTCCGCCCGGCCGCCGACATCGCGCTCAAGTCCGTGGCCGAAGTCTACGGACGGCAGGCGTCGGTGGCGATTCTGACCGGTATGGGCCGAGACGGAGCGGAGGGCGCGGCCGCCGTTGAACGCGCCGGGGGCCACATCGTCGTCCAGGACGAGGCAACCTGCGTGGTCTACGGCATGCCTCGCGTGACCCGCGAACTCACCACCAACGCCGACGAGCGGCCCATCCAGGGCATCGCGCGCGCGCTCACGAACCTGGTCCTGAAAGGATCCGCCAGATGACTCTCGCTGAAGCCACGGACCCAAAGTGGATAGAATTTCGGACAGCGCTGGAGAAGGCGATCGGGGTTCCGCTCTACGCCTACAAGGAGCCGCAGATGAAGCGGCGGCTGGCGACGGTGATGACGCGAACGGGCGTGAAAAGCTGGCCGGAGTTTTCGCGGGTGATAGCGGCGGATAAGAAGCTGCTGGACGAAGTCCGCGATACGTTGACGATCAACGTGACGGAGTTCTTCCGCCAGGCCGACCGCTTTGGCGAACTCCAGGCGAAAGTCCTTCCCGGCCTCCTGAAGGAGCGTCCCAAGCTGAAGCTTTGGAGCGCTGGCTGTTCCACGGGCTGCGAGCCATACACGCTGGCGATGATCCTGGCGGAGGTTGACCCGAAGGGCGGGCACACGATCATGGCGACCGACGTCGATACGCCTATCCTGAACATGGCCAGGGCGGGGACCGGGTACCGCCCGGACGAAGTCCGCTCGGTACCGCCGGCGATCTTGAAGAAGTACTTCGTGTTCGATGGCACGTCGTATGCGGTGACGGACGATATTCGCCGGCGCGTGCAGTTTCGCCGCCACGACTTGTTGAGTGACCCGTACCCGACAGACCTCGATCTGATCCTCTGCCGGAACGTCGTCATCTACTTCAACGACGAAGCGAAGGCGAAGATCTACCAGGGCTTCGCAAAGGCGATCCGGCCCGGGGGCTACCTCTTCATCGGCGGGAGCGAGATGCTCATTCGCCCGGCGGAACTGGGCCTGAAAGCGGCCACGGCGAGCATGTTTCAGCGAGCGGCCTGAAGCTCCGCGGGGAGCAGGCGATTGGCCGCGAGGTAACTCACGGCCGCGCAGATGATCCCGGCCGCAAGGTCGAGGACGTAGTGTTCGCCAAGGTAGACCAGGGCCAGGCCCATGATTCCCGTGTACGCGAGCAGTGGCCACGCCGATGGGCGGTGATGGGCGCGGCTCCAGAGGAACATGGCGAAGGTGACGCCCATGTGGATCGACGGCATGGCGGCGACGGAGTTCGGCTCGCCCAGCGAGGCGTAGAACGATCGGTAGGTGTCGCCGTTGACTCGCCCGCCGACGAAGTCCATGACGCGGTAGACACCGTTCAACGAGCCCTCCTGCGCGGCCAGCCAGGGCGGCGCCGTGGGCACGAGGAAGAAGAGGGCAAGGCCAAGGTACATGGTGGCGACGACGACGAACGCGTAGCGGGCGAACAGCTCACGCCGCTTCAGGAAGATGATGACGGCGGCGGCGTGCGGGGCGATGAAGAACGACCAATGGACGAGGACGGCCGCGACATCGATGGCCGTTATCCGTGATGTCGAGAACAGGCTCCCCTGCATCCACTTCACCGGGTCGGCGCCGAAGAAGAGAAAGCGGTCGGCCTCGATCACGTAGTCGCGGCGAACGGGGATGAGGGTCTCGTCGGCGTAGGAGCGGAGGAGCGTGTAGACGAAGATCCCGGCGACGTAGCCGAACCACCAGAGCCGCACCCGGCGCAGGCGGAACTCGCGCGCCCAGGCGGCGGCGGCGGCCGCGACGAGCGCCCAACCGAACCATGGGTGGTCCTTCCAGAAGCTCGTTACCACGACCAGCGCCATCGCGAGGAGGACGGCCGCCTGCACCCAGAGGAGGAGCGACGCGGGAGTCAGCCGGCGGGCAAGCCCGAGATTGGCGTCTCCGCTCCGGGTTTCGCGGTCGCGTGGTTCAGAAACCAAAGGGAACTCCGTTTTCGGTCCGCCGGCGCGGACCTGAATACGGTACCCCGGGCGGGCGCGGGGAGCCACGCGAGCGACCGTGCGGTGGCGAGCAGGCGGCTGGCGAACGGCTGAGTTGGCGGGACGGGCCTCTGAAGCGCACCCCGGCCTTTACCACGCTCGTGGCCC
>JANMTH010000369.1:0-4116 GCA_031390305.1 Thermoflexaceae bacterium | reverse complement strand
CGGGGATCTTGGCGGACTCCATGAGCTTACCGGCCTCTTCTTCGAAGATGCGGATCCGCACCATTCGACGGTGGAGGTCGAAGAGCGTCTCTTTGCTGATATCCATCTGGCTTTGCTCTCCAATTTGCGTGGGCTGAGTGGGCGCCGTGGCGCGATGAGGAGACCCTCCCGGCTGCCGTGGCGGAATGCTGGCCGACTGTACAACGAAAGCTCCGCCACGTAAAAAGCGCTTCGAGCGCGCGCTCCTTCCCTAGGGCGCACGGCTGAGGGCGGGCCGCGGGTGCGGCGAACGGGCTATCGCACAGGCCGGAGCTATCGATCGCGGCCATGCTTGTGACAATAAGATGTCACAGGCCCATTCGTGAGGGACCGCACCTGTTATAGTGTGCCTAATCCTGTCAGCGCCATCAGGGGGCGCCAGGGATGAGGGTGCCATGGGACGTATCAATATCGCGGCCATTCGACGCCGTCAGATCGTCGATGCGGCCATCCGCGTGATGGCCGAAAAAGGCTGGAACGAGACTTCGATCGATGAGATCACGCGTGAGGCGGGCGTGAGCCGTGGCCTCGTTTCGTACCACTTCAAGGACAAGGCCGACCTCCTTTCCGGCGTTCTCTCGCGCTGCAAAGAAGCGTCACGCGAGGGCATCGAAGAGGCGATCGCGGCAACCGACGACCCGGTGGAGCGCTACCGGCTCGTCATCCGGACGACGCTGAACCTGGCCCGCGAAGACCCGACGATCTACGAGATCTTCCTCCATTTCATGGCCAGCGGCCGTTCCAGCCCGGAGCTGGGCGAGCAGATCCGGGAGCTCTACCGTGGATTCCGGGACATGACGGCGCGGAGCATCCGGCACGGACAGGAGAACGGACTGTTCCGGACGGACATGGACGCTGACGCGGCGGCCGCGCGGCACATCGGCGCGCTTACGGGCTTCGCTCTCCAGTGGCTGCTCGACCCCGGGGCGTTCCCCTTCGATGAAGCCGCCCGGCAGACCGAGGACATGCTGATGGATGCCCTGACCTCGGGGCCGAAGGCGATCCCGCGGGGCGTTGGCGCGCTGGTCGGCGCAGCCGCTTCCTGACCTTCCCAGGGCATTGCCGCGACCTCTCGGCGGCGCACTGTTTCGCGTGTCTCGCGCACGTGTTAGCGTGCCCGGATTCTGGACGGTGAAACTCAGACTGGCCGTCCCGTTCGAGGGGGAACATGAAGCTCGAAGGCAAAGTCGCCGCCATCACGGGTGGCACGAGAGGTATCGGCCGCGGTATCGCCGACGCCTTCCTCGCCGAAGGGGCGAAGGTCGCGATCAATGGCCGCAGCCAGGCAAAGGGTGATCAGGCGCTAGCGGAGATGAACGTTGGCGCTCGCGCCATCTTCATCCAGGGAAACGTGACACAGAAGGCCGATGTTGAGCGGATCATCGAGGAGACCGTACGCACCTTCGGCCGGATCGACATCCTCGTGAACAACGCCGGGGGCGCTGGCGGCTTCGCGCCGATCGTCGACCTCAGCGACGAGGCATGGCAAGAGGCGATGGACTGGAACCTGAACGCGACCTTCTGGGGGATGCGCAAGGCGTTCAAGTACATGATTCCCCAGCAGTGGGGCCGGATCATCAACATCTCCTCCGTCGAAGGCAAGCACGGCAAGCCCGGCATCGCCCAGTACGTGACGGCGAAGCATGCGATCAACGGGCTGACGAAGTCCGCCGCCAAAGAAGTGGGGACGATGGGGATCACGGAGAACGCCCTCTGCCCCGGCTTCATCCTCACCGACATCGTCGCCGAAACGGGCGAGGCGGCGGCCAAGTCGATGGGGCTGACGTTCCAGGGCATGATCGATCTGTTCGCCTCCGAATCGGCGATCAAGCGGCCGAACAACATCGACGAGGTTGCGGCGATGGCCGTCCTTCTCGCCTCCGACGTCGGCAACGGCATCACGGGAGCGCTGCTCTCGATCGACGGCGGCACGGCCGCCTACTAGGGAGCAGACGATGGCAAAGGCGAAGCAGCTCTGCAGCTGGGACCAGGAGCCCTGGAAAGAGCACACGATCTTCACGGCCGGCAACGTGAACGAGGTTCTGCCGGGGGTGACGCGGCCGCTCTACGCCGACCTTGCGGCGTGGTGGGACTACTACTGGTGCGCGGGCGTAGCCGATGACCTCGGCGTGCGCGAGTTCGTCCACGTTGAACCGCCGCCGTGCTTCAATCAGCTCGGGTTCTTCGGCGGCCGCTGGGCGGTGAACGTGTCGTTCAACCTTTCGCTGAGCGCCACCTGGTCTCTGCCCGGCGGGTCGTCCATGCTCCAGGCCTTCTTCGAAGGGGGCGACGCGATCGTGAGCCAGGCCGGGGAGGGTGAAGCGAACACGGGCGCCGCGCGGGCGATCCTGAGCGAGCGCTGGCTGGACGCGGCGAAGAACTGCCGGACCGGGGATCGGCTCTCTCGGGCCTCGTACCTGGCGGCCCGCAAGCGCCGCATGCACACCGTCTCCGACGCCGAAATCGTCGCCCTGATCGAGGAGACCACGAAGCTCGTCGGCCAGCTTTTCGTCTTCCACTACTACGTCACGGTGGGCGGCGGCGAGTATGCGAGCCTGCTCGGCGGGCTCCTCGACCGGTACGTTAAGAAGCGTCCACCGGAGTGGGTGACGATGCTCACGAGCGGCCTGGGCGCTGTGGAGAGCGCGCGACCGGGCCACGCCCTGTGGGATCTGAGCCGGCTGATCACCGCCCGGCAATCGCTGGCGACGGCGTTTCGCGAGCTTTCCAACGACGAAGTGCTGGTCCGCCTGGCGACGCCGCCGGACGCTGATTGGGAGGCGTTCGCCGCCAGCTACCGCGCCTTCATCACGGAGTTCGGTTGGCGGGGACAGCGCGAAAGCGACCCTTCGACACCGACATGGGACGAAAACCCGGCCTTCGTCCTGAGCTCCATTCGCGCGGACCTGGATGCGCCGGCTTCCGCCAACCCGCACAAACGCGAAGCGGCCGCCGCTGCCTTCCGCGGGCGGCTCGAACGGCGGATCTTCGCAAAGATCCCGCGCAAGGAGCTTCCGGACTTCAAGAAGCAGCTCGCGCTGACGCAGATGTTGGCGCGGGAACGCGAGGGCGTGAAAGCGACCTGGGCGCGGGCCTGCCGCAACTACCGCCCGCTGGTCCTCGAACTCGGCCGCCGCCTGGCGGAGCGGGGCGTCATCGCGGAGCGGGACGATGTCTGGTTCTTGCGCTGGAGCGAAGCCCAGCAGGCGGGGCGCGGGGAGCTGAAGGCCGCGGCGGCGAAGAAGGCGATCAGCGTCCGCCAGGCGGAGTACGAGCGGTTGCAAGGCTTCACCATGCCCGACGGTGTGTTCACGTGGCCAGCCGGCCTTGTAGCGATCGGCGGGGAGGTCGTCTCGGAAGAGACGGTGTTCAAGGCGCTGGCCGTGAGCCCTGGCGTGGCCGAGGGGCGAGCGCGGGTCATCCTCGATGTCTACGACGAGACCGAGATCGAGCCGGGCGAGGTGCTCGTCGCGCCGTTCACGGACGCCCCCTGGACGCCGCTCTTCATACCGGCGGCGGCGGTCGTCGTCGAGATAGGTGGCGTCCTTAGCCACGCCGCTACGGTCGCCAGGGAGTTCGGAATCCCGGGCGTTTCCGGCGTGAAAGACGCGACGCGGATCATCAAGACCGGGCAACTGATCCGCGTCGATGGAAACACTGGTACAGTCACCATTCTTTCCCGGTAAGATTGGCCGGCCAACCAACAGAGGAGGATTCAAACCACATGGAACTTGGACTCAAGGGTAAGAAAGCTATCGTCACCGGCGGCAGCCGCGGTCTTGGCCGCGCTATCGCCGAATCCCTGGCGCGCGAAGGGGCGACCGTGGTGATTTGCGCGCGAAGCGCCGATGGCGTGAAGAACGCGGTCGAAGCGGCCACGAAAGCCGGCCTCGCGATCACGGGCGACGCCATCGCCGTCGGTGATACCGATGAATACGAAAACTGGATCAAGGCGACGTGCGAGAAGCTCGGCGGCCTCGACATCCTGGTGAGCAACACCAGCGCCGGGGGCGGCGGCAGCCGTGAAGGCTGGAAGCAGCACTTCGAAGTCGATGTCATGGGCGCTGTCCGCAGCGT
>JANMTH010000045.1:0-3223 GCA_031390305.1 Thermoflexaceae bacterium | reverse complement strand
GACCTCCTGGATCATCCCGCGGGCGATCACCTGCGGGTCTCTGAGCACTTCGGGGATCGTCTTGATCGGGCCGCAGGGGATCTCGGCTTCGAGGAAGAGCTCCATCCATTCGTCAGTCGTCTTGCGGCGGAAGGCGGCTTCGAGGAGCGGCTCCACCGCCGCGTGGTTCTTCGTGCGCTTCGGGCCGGTATCGAAGCGTGGGTCGTCGATCAGCTCAGGGGTCTCCAACAGGCTACAGAGCAGCGCCCACTGATCGACGCTCCCGAAGCCGAGAGCGACGACGATGTAGCTATCGGCCGTGGGGAACGCCTGGAACGGCGTCGCGCTGGGATGGCGCGTGCCAAGCGCCTTCGGCGTCTCCTGGAGGACGTGGTAGCGCGAGATCGCGTTTTCGAGGACGCTCACCTGGCAATCGAGCATCGAGATATCGACGGCCTGGCCGAGGCCGCTCCTCTCGCGCTCGTGGATGGCGGCGAGGATCCCGATCGCGGTGTAGAGGCCCGCCACGACATCGCCGTAGGAGACCCCAGGCCGAACGGGGCCGCCACCTGGTTCGCCCGTGATCGACATCACACCGCCCATCGCCTGGACGATGATATCGAGCGCCGGACGGTCGCGGTAGGGGCCAGTCTGCCCGAAGCCGGAGGTGCTGGCGAAGATCAGGCGCTGGTTGGTGGCGGAAAGCGCCGCATAGCCGATGCCGAGCCGGTCCATCGTCCCCGGCGTGAAGTTCTCCATCACGACATCGACCTTTTCGGCCATGCGCAGGAAGAGGTCGCGGCCCTCTTCGGAACGGAGGTCGATCGCGATCGACTTCTTTCCCCGGTTCACGCTGAAGTAGTAGCTGCTCCAGCCGTTCTGGTAGGGGCCGGTCGTGCGGGAGATATCGCCGAACGGTGGCCTTTCGACCTTGATCACTTCGGCGCCGAGGTCACAGAGGATCATCGAGGCGTACGGCCCGGAGAGGATCCAGGTGAGGTCGAGAATGGTGATGCCTTCGAGCGGACGGGCCATGGGGCAGTAGCCTACGGGATGGGCCGGGCTGAACCAACGCCAGCGGATTGGACGCCGAGACGCGGAGGGAGCAGAGAGGGCGAGGATGGGGTAGGCGCGCGCTTCTCCGAACCTCTGGGTCTCTGCGTCCAATGGACCGCAAAACTGGACCGCAAAACCGGGCGACGGGATAGGCCGGGCTGAACCAACGCCAGCGCGGTTAGACGCCGAGACGCGGAGGAAGCAGAGAGGACCAGGGTGGGGTAGGCGCGCGCTTCTCCGAACCTCTGCGCCTCTGCGTCCAATGGACGGCAAGCCGCGCCGATTTAACCGGCGGCGTGGCCGTTCGCGCTGGGAAAGCTGCGCTTGTTGCGGTCCGGCGGGATGCACCACTCTTCAGGGATGTCCTCGGCCTCGATCGTGACCGACTTGCCGTCGCGGCTGATGGCGATCGCCTCGCCGAGCCGCTTATGCCGCCAGATCGCGTTGCCCACGGCGACCTTCATCGCGACTTCAAGCTCTTCGTCGGAGATGATCATGCCGTTCGGTCTCACCGGCCTGCCGCGTCGGTAAACTGTTTCCATACGCGTTCATCATACACCTGGATCCCGCCCCCCGCATCGGCCGCGATCGTGCGGCGGTCAGTCGAGTTGTCGTAGACCTTCCACTGGTCCGCCAGCGGCTGATAGAGGTAGAAGAAGTTCGCGATACTCCGGCCCCAGCGCCGCCGGACGATGTCGTCCGGGACATGGTGGCCGCCAGCCGCCACTCGCTTCGCCACGCGGTTGATCGAAACCTCCGGGTCCTCCACAAAGACGTAGTGGAGGTAGAATTCGTAGCCCTCGGCCTTGCGCCCCTCGATCCAGTGAGCGAAGGTGCGCGAGGCGAGTGTCGTCTCGAAGGCGAAGTCCACACCTTCGGCGGCGAGCTCCGCCAGGTGTTCGAGCATCAGCCGTCCGGCGGCGAAGGCCACATCCCCAGGCGCGTACTCCGAGAGTCCTCGCGCGATCGTATCGGCGTTCACGAATTCGGCGATGCCGTAGCCCTGCCAGACGATCGCCTCCGCGAGCGTCGTTTTCCCGGCGCCATTCGGCCCGCCGATCACGACAACGATGGGCATACCCCGCCTATCGTATCGGATTCCCCAACGTCGGCGCGTACGGGAGCCCGGCCATACACTCGAATCGCCCCGCATGAACGTCGCCGCACTGCCATACACCCTCCTCCTCATCCTCGTGGAACTCGCCGTCGGGAGCCTCTGGATCACCCTCGCCAGCGACCTTCGCGGCGGCGTCACGCGCGGCTTCGTGATGACGATGGCCTTTTGCGTCGCGGTCACGGCCGGCCTGGCCTATTGGACGGCGCTGGGCATCGATATCGGCACCGACGTGGACGGCTACCGGCTCGACCCCGGCCCCTTCGAGGCCGCCCAGCGGTTCATCCTGATCGTGGTCATCGCCAGCGGCGTGTACACGTTCAGCGTCTTCATGGGCTGGGATCCCGTCGGCCGCTTCGCCGGGATCGCCGGGGCAATCGCCGGGCTCCTCGCGATCGGTGCGCTCGCCGCCATCCTCGCCCCCCCGACGTGGGGGTATCCGGGCGCGCTCGTCGCCCTCATCGGCGGCACGATGGCGATGGGCGCCGTCTCCGTCTCCATGGTCTGGGGGCACTGGTACCTGACGGAGGGTTCGCTCCCCGCATGGCCACTCCGCGACCTCGCCTGGATTCTGATCGGCTCGCTCGCCTTCCAGGCGCTCGTGCTCGCGCTTAACCTCGTAGTCCCGGTGCGCGAAACGCCGACCCCCGAAAACCCCGTGAGCGTCGGCATATTCGGGAACCCGGCGCTCTACCTGCGGATCGGCGTGGGCATCGTCTTCCCCCTCATCCTCGCCGTCCTTTCGTGGCGCACGACCCAGATCCGGGCGATGCAGAGCGCGACCGGGCTCCTCTACATCTGTATGGGCGCCGTGTTCGCCGGCGAAGTCCTGGCGAAGGGCCTCATGTTCCTTACCGGCCGCCCCGTCTAGCGTCCCCCGAGCCCGCGCCCTTATTGGCCACCTACCGTCCGAACCACCCCGGACGACTCGCCGCTCAGGCCAGCAGAACCCCGGCCCGAGCAAGTTCCCCGAGCTTCGCCTCGACTTCGGCCGCCACCTCCGCCAGGACCGGCCGCAGACAGGGCCTCGCATTCGCTGCGCGTCATACTCATGCCACCAGTATACCCGACGAC
>JANMTH010000337.1:0-3960 GCA_031390305.1 Thermoflexaceae bacterium | reverse complement strand
CCCAGTTCAGGGCGGCGTTGATGTCGGCGGCCGAGGCGCCGCCGCCGACGAAGACATCGAGGCCAAGGAGCTTCGCGCCGGGGGCGACGGCGCGGGTGATCGCGGCGACGTTCGTGCCGTGGCCGTGGGCGTCGAGCAGGTTGTCCTGGGCGGCGAAATCCTGCATGAAGACGACCGGGCAGGTGGCGGGGGTCGCGACGGCGGTGCAGCCGAAGGCCGCGTTCGTGTAGTCGAGCCCGGTATCGATGATCGCGACGGAGGCGCCCACGCCGGTGTGTCCGGCGGCGGCGGCTTCGGGCTGGCGCACCAGGGGCAGGCTCTGGAGGAGCGTGGGGGCGTGGATCACGTTCGCGCGCACGGCCCGGACCTCGGGGTCGCGCAGCAGCCGGAGGAGGGCCGAGGGGTTATCGAATTCGACGAACTGGGTGGCGAAGTGGTTGTAGTCGCGGAGGACGCGGGCGCCGCTGCCGGCCTGGCGCAGCGCTTCGGTCTTCTGGCGGCCGAAGGACTGGACCTTCACAGAGCGCTCGATCTCGTCGTCCTCGCGAATGCCACGGCCGCGCTTGCGGGACTCGGAGGACTGGAGGATTGCGGAGTCATCGAGGAGGACGAGGCCCTGGACGGAGTGTCCGGCCTGGAGACCGGTGAGCAGCTCTTGATCGAGGCGGCCGTTGGCGACTTCGACCTGGAGCTCGGTGAGCGGGTCACCCTGGGCGCCCAGTGCGGTACCGGCGAAGAGCGAGAACGAGAGCACGGCCAGTAGCGCGCCGAGCAGGATTGTGTGACGAGAAAAGCTCATCCGGGGCCTCCAATAAGGCGCGGTTCTTCGCGAACTCTACGCCGTGAGCGCAAAAACAGCGACTTCAGATAAGGATAACGACCGAAGGGGCGCGGTTGAACAGGGGCAAACCCTCGGAGGAGGGGGTCGCGCGGCATCGCACCCTCACCCCCTGCCCCTCTCCCAGTGCGCTGGGCGAGGGGAGACGCCGAGGTTCGACGCAACCGGGCAGCGCGCCCTCACCGCCGGGTAGGGATTCTGCTCTCCCAGTGCGCTGGGCGAGGGGAGACGCGGGGTCTGACGCAACCGGGCAGCGCGCCCTCACCCCCGCCCCTCTCCCAGTGCGCTGGGCGAGGGGAGACGCCGAGGTTCGACGCAACCGGGCGAAGACAACGAAGGAGTGCCGGGAGAGTGGGTTGGGGGTGAGGGCTACTCGCTGAAGAACGAGCGGAGGGCCGCGATCGTCGTCTCGGGGGCTTCTTCGGGGATGAAGTGGCCACAGGGCACGGCCAGGCCACGGACGTCGGTGGCCCACTCCTTCCAGGCATCGAGGACATCGTCGCGGCCGCCGGGCGAGCGGCCTTCGCCCCAGATGGCGAGCATCGGACAGCTTATCTTCCGCTTTCCGTAGTCGGCGGCGTCGATATCGACATCGAGGGTGGCGCCAGCGCGGTAAAACTCGCAGGAGCCATGGACGACGGCCGGGTCGCTGAAGCATCGTTCGTATTCGGCCATGGCCTCTGGCGCGAAGGTGAAGCCGGGCCCGGCCCAGCGCGCCAGGCAGTTGTGGAGGTAGAAGATCGGGTCGCTGGCGATGAGCTTTTCGGGCAACGGTTCTGGCTGGGCGAGAAAGAGCCAGTGATAGCCGCCGAGCGCCGCGCGGCGGGTTTCGAGCCGCTGCCACTGGATGTAGGTGGGGACGACGTCGAGGGTCGCGAGCTTCGTGACGACGGCCGGATGATCGAGCGCGAGGCGGTAGCTGACGCGCGCGCCGCGGTCGTGTCCGGCTACGGCGAAGCGGTCGAAGCCGAGGGCGGCCATGACTTCGACCATATCCTGGGCCATCAGCCGTTTGGTGTAGGCGCTGCCGTGGGTCGATTCGGGCTTGCTCGAATCTCCGTAGCCACGCAGATCGGGGCAGACGACGGTGAAATCGCGGGCGAGCGCGGGGGCGACGGCGTGCCACATGGCGTGCGTCTGTGGGTAGCCGTGGAGGAGGAGGAGGGGCGGGCCCGAGCCGGCGGTACGGAGATTGATTTCGGCGCCCGCGGTTGGGATCCGCTGGAGGGTGAAGCTTTCGAACATGGGCGGGAGGATAGCAGAGTGCGAGGGACGAGGTGCGAGGGACGAGGTCCGAGGTCCGAGGTCCGAGTGAGTGCTGGAGTGCTGAGTGCTGAGTGCTGAGTGCTGAGTGGCGGGGTAGACTGCTGGCACGAAACGGGACGGGGTGAACCATGGAATTTTCGGACATTCGCTACGAGATCGAGGACTTTGTGGCGACGATTACGCTGAACAGGCCGGAGAAGCTGAACGCCGCGAGCTGGGGCACGTGGGCGGAGATCGAGAACGCGATCGCCCTTGCGAACGTGGATGACGACGTGCGCTGCGTGGTGATTACGGGTGAGGGCCGGGGCTTTTGTGCGGGCACAGACCTGACCGTGACGAGCGCCGAGGACCAATGGCCGCGGCGGCCACACCAGGGCCGGGGCGGCCGCGTTCGATCGCGCTATCTGGGGACTTCGGACGTGTACAACTGCGCCAAGCCGACGATCGCGGCGGTCAATGGCGTCTCCGTCGGAGCGGGCTTTTCGCTGGCCCTGGCCTGCGACATCCGGATCGCGGCGGAGGGGGCGCGGTTCAGCGCGATCTTCGTGAAGCGAGCGATCGTCGCCGATACGGGCTGCACCTGGTTCCTGCCGCGACTGGTCGGCCCGGCGCGGGCACTGGAACTGCTCTACACGGGCCGGATGGTGAACGCCGCGGACGCGCTGGCGATGGGACTGGTGAACGAAGTCGTGCCGCTGGATGGCCTGATGACTCGAGCGCGGGCGTTGGCGACGGAGATCGCGCACGGGCCTTCGCTGGCGATCGAGCTGGACAAGCGGCTGGTGCGCGAAGCGTTCGACCGCGGGCTGGAGGCGCACACCGAGCTGGAACAGTTCCTCCAGGGCTATACGCACGGGACAGAGGACGCGGCCGAGGGCCGAAATTCGTTCCTGGAGAAGCGGGAGCCGGTGTTCAAGGGCCGGTGAAACGGTCCATCAACAATCGACATCCGGGGCGCCGAGACGTTCAGCGAAGCTAGTGAGGAGTGGGTTCTGTGACACCGGACGAATGGAACGCGCAAAGCGAGGGCAGGCTGCCAGGGTTGGTCGGCCTTGAAGTGACGGAGATCCGGAGCGGGTTCGCTCGGGGGCGAATCGCCGTGCAGCCCCACCACTGGGCGCCGAACGGGTTCCTTCACGCGGCCACGGTGATCGCCCTGGCCGACACGCTCTGCGGCTACGGCTGTAGCGAGAGCTTCCCCGAGGGGGCGAGCGGCTTCACGACGATCGAGCTCAAGAGCAACTTCCTCGGGACCGTGCGCGAAGGTGCGATCGTAGCTGAGGCGAAGATGATCCACGGTGGGCGAATGACCCAGGTGTGGGACGCCGACGTTCGCGATGCGGCGACGGGGAAGGCGATCGCGACCTTCCGCTGTACGCAGATGGTGCTGTACCCGAGGTAGCCGGTAGTCAGTAGTCGGTAGCCAGTAGTGAGGCGAAGTGAAACTCCAATCGTTCGATCGGGTGGCGGATGTCTACGACGCGACACGCGGGTTCCCGCCCGCAGCGGAGGATGCGGTCGCGGCGGGGCTCGCGGAGGTTCTGGGGCCTGGCGCGCGGGTGGTGGAGGTCGGCGTTGGGACGGGCCGGGTGGCCGTGCCATTGGCGGCGCGCGGAATCGAGGTGACGGGCCTGGATATCTCGCGGAAGATGCTCGGGATACTGCGGTCGAAGGGCGGGAGCGCGAGGGCGGTGCTGGCTGAGGCGTGCCACCAGCCGTTCCGGGACGGGACGTTCGACGCGGGGCTGTTCGTCCATATCCTCCACCTTGTTCCGGACGTGGAGGGGACGATCCGGGAGACGGTGAGGGTCATCAAGCCGGGCGGCCTGCTGTTGGCCTGCGCCACGTCGCACGCC
>JANMTH010000324.1:0-7528 GCA_031390305.1 Thermoflexaceae bacterium | reverse complement strand
GGACCAACTCCGGCGCACATCAGCACGTCCCAGTCGTCATAGATCTCTTGGGCGACGTCCGGCTCCATCTGGCGGAAGACGAGACTGTTGATCTCCGAGCTGATGTGGACGCACCAGCCGACAGACCCATCGATTGCGGACACCGCTTCCACGATGGCGATTTGCTGGCGTGCGTTCGTGTCCTCACCAGCGAGTTCCGCCGGCAGCGCGAAGCGGTAGAGGCCCTGGGCAGCGATCTCCTTCGAGGCCCAGGCCGGGAGATGGCGCAGGAGTTGCGCTTCGTTCCCGGCGGCGGCGAGCATCTCCGTCATTCCCGCGATGCGTTCGAGGATCGGCGTGCGCTGCAGTTCGATGCTTCGTTCCCTGAGCTCCACCCTGACCATCGCGATCCTCCCTCCCGGCGAGTTATAGCACCTCGGCGCTGGCCCCGCGCCTCTTCGACTGCCCACGGCTGTCCTGGGCTCCAGGAGTCGCCCTCCGCGAACTTCTGATCGGCGCGGCCGGTGGCGCTGGACGCTCCCGCACAGACCCGTATCATCGGCCTTACTGTCATCCGGAGGTCGTGTCATGGCTGAGTACATCCCGAGCCCGTTCCAATGGGTCCGCGATCAGGTCGAAGTCTACGAACGGACGAACGGAGCAGAGGGCCACACCCTGCGTGATACTGGCCTGCCGGTGATCATCGTAACGAACGCCGGTAACAGGTCGGGCGCCATCCGCAAGACCCCGCTGATGCGGGTGAAGGACGGCAACGGCTACGTCCTTGTGGGCTCGATGGGTGGCGCTCCGAAGAACCCGGTCTGGGTCTACAACCTCCGGGCGAACGCGGATGTCGAGATCCGCGACAGGGCGGAAGTCCAGCGGATGCGAGTTCGCGAAATCGACGACGACGCCGAACGCGCGCGCCTCTGGGCGCTCAGTGTGGCCGCGTTTCCGCCCTACGCCGAGTACCAACAGAAGACCGCCCGGAAGATCCCGCTCTTCGTGGCCGAGCCCGCATAGCCACCAGGTTCACGCTACCCGCGACCATTTGGCGCCGCGGAATCAGAACCATGTGGTAGCAGGGGGGAGACTTGAACTCCCGACCTCACGATTATGAGTCGTGCGCTCTGACCAGCTGAGCTACCCTGCCCCGGGCCTTTCAATCTAGCAACGGCCCGGGGTAGACGCCAGACGGGCGAGACCGCGCACCGGAGACGGCGGACCGGAAGCGCTACACCACCCGCGCGACCGAGCCCCGCTCCGGGTCTTTCGTGACCTCGATGCGGCGGGGGAACCGCTCCCGCAGCTCCTCCACGTGGGTGACGACGAGGATGAGGCGAAAGTCCCGGCCCACGACATTGATCGCCTCCACCAGCCGGTCGATGCCCTAGGCGTCCTGGCTGCCGAAGCCTTCGTCGATGATCAGCGTCGGCAGTTCCGCGCCCGAACGTTCGGCCAGCAGCTTCGCGAGGGCGATGCGCAGGGCGAAATCGACGCGGAACGCCTCTCCACCGCTGTACATTTCATAGCTGCGATGGCCCATCTCGTCGCCGATCTGGATATCCAGCGTCTCCTGCACGGTTCCCCGCGCCGTCGCCCGTTGCGTCGAAAGGGCGACGCTGATCCGGCCGCCGGTCATCCGATCGAGCATCTCGTTCGCCACCTGTTCGAGCCTTGGGAGGGCCTGATCGATGAGCATCGCCTGCACACCATCACGCCCGAACGCCTTGCCGAGGTCTCCGTACGTCTGCTCCTCGTCACGGTGCGAGCGGACCTGGTCCTCGGCCACCTCCATCTGCGCGGTGAGCCTGTGAAGCTGCTCCCGTGAGGCTTCGAGCCGCCCAAGCCCCTGGGTGAGGTCGCGCTCGCGCCGGCGGAGGATGGCCAGCTCCTCCTCGCTCGCCCGCACCTGCGGCCCGACATCGGCCGCCAGTTCGGCGTTCGCCGCCGCTTCCGTAAGCTCCGCTCGGGCCTCTTCCAGCTCGGCGCTCCGCCTCGCCTGCTGGTCGTCCATCTCAGCCCGCCGCGCCGCAAGCGATGCCGCCCGCTGCACCGCCAGGGCGACCTCACGATGCTGCCGTTCGGCGTCACCGAGATCGCTGAGCCGAGTCCTGACGCCAGCGTGTTCCTCGCCGTCGTAGGCTATCGCGGCCCGCGCCGCGAGAGACTTTGCGAGCGCTTCCCTTGCATCGGCGGCGAACGCCTCCGATGCGAGCGCCCTCTCCGCCTCGGCGAGCGTCGCTCGACGCGCCGGTAGCTGGTTCGCCGCTTCCCGCGCCGCGCCCATCTCCCGATCGACGCCGCTCCGGCGAAGGGTCAACGTCTCCGTCCGGCGTTGGCACTCACCCCGAGCCCGTTCCTGCTCGGCCTCCAGTGCCGCCGTCCGTGCGTTCGCTTCGGTCGCTCTGGCGCGGGCAGCGGCGTAGCACTCGCCGAGGCGTTTGCGCTCGGCGCCATACTCCTCGCGAACATGCTCCATGTCGTCTACCCCGAGCGGCTGCCGGCAGATCGGGCACGGCGCCCCGGGTTCGGAAAGCTGTGCTTCACGGTCTTTCAGCGCCTGGGCCTGTTGCCTGTGGCTGTCGCTTTCCGCGATCGCTCCAGAAGCGCGCTCCTTCAGCTCCGTCCGCTCGTTCTCTCCTTCGCGGATGGCGCCTTCGAGGGCCGCGATGGCCGTCGCCTCCTCGTCGAGTTCGGCGACCACGGCCGCCAGCGCCCCGGCCCCTTCGGCGGCTTTCGCGAGGGCGAGGACTTCGTTCCGCAACGACTCGGCGCGAGACTCGATCCGCGCGCGCTCCTGGTCGATCGCCCCCCGCGAACCCTGGATGCGGCGGTCGAGGTCGTTCGCCGCCGCCTGCATTTCGGAGAGCGCGCGGTCACGGTCGCGGGTCGCCTGGAGTTCGGCGTGGGCCGCCTCCACCGCCTCCCGCCGGGCAAGCAGCGCCTCAACCGCGCCAGCTTCCGTCACGACGTCCGCGATCGTCGCGGAAAGCGTGGCCACATCCGCCTCGTGCCGCGTGATCCGCGCCTGCGCACTCGCCATCGCCGTCAGGAGCCGCTCGTAGTCGGCATCGAGCTGTCGTAGCTGGTTGAGGCGTTCCGTCGCCTCCTTCACCGCCGGCCCGAGTCCGTCGAGGTCCGCGCGCGTCTGTGAGAGCTCGGCATCGACCTCCGGGAGCCGCTGCAGTTCGGCCTGGCTCGATGCCGTCAGCGAGGTGACGGCCCTGATCTGGGCCGAGGCGTCTTTCCGGCGGTCCGTCGCCACCTGCGAGAGCGTCTCGTAGAACTCGAGGCCGAGGACTTTGCGGAAGACCTCTTTGCGCTCCCGTGGCGCCTTCTTCGTGAACTCGCCGGCCTTCCCCTGGGCGATGAAGGCGCTCGCCGCGAAGGTATCGTGGTCCATGCCCACGCGGTGCGTGATCTCCGCCTGCGTCTCGGTCATCGTTCCGCCGCTGAGGGACTTGCGGCCCATCTCCGTCTCCTGGAAGAGTTCGAGCGAGCCGACGCCGCCCGCTTTCGCCCCCTTACCCCGCGTCCGGCGCCGGATCGCGACGTAGCGTTGGCCGCGCGATTCGAATTCGAACTCGACCATCGTATCCATAGCGCCCGAGCGAATTCTTTCGTCGTCGAGATCGCCGCGCGCCTTGCCCCAGAGCGCCCAGGTCATGGAATCGAGGAGCGCCGACTTGCCGTCGCCGTTCTTTCCGGCGAGCACGGCGATGTGCAGGCCGGAAAGGTCGATTTCGCACTCCCGGTAGGAGAGGAAGTTCCGGAGTTTCAGCCGGCGGGGGATCACTGCTGCACCACCGCCTCGCCTCGCGGATCGACGAAGTGTGTCCGCCAGCTCACGCCTTCGCTGTTCAAGTCCACCACCGCCGCCCACCCGGCCTTCCTGTTCGAGTCACTCAGCGCCAGTGGCGCGCCCGAATAGACGGCTGTCATGCCGCCGGAGCTTACGTCGGCGTGGGGCTCCCAGTGCCCAAACGCCAGGTAGTCCCACTGCCCGGCCGCCGCCTCAATCTCGTGCTGGTGGATGAGGAGCGACCGGCTGTGGTCGCCGTCGGCGCGGACGAAGTGGCCGTGAGCCATGGCGATGTGCCAGCGGCCATCCAGCCGTCCCGGCAGCCCATCCAGAGGGCGGAAGTGCCAATCGCTCTCCAGGTAGGCGCGCCCCCACACGACGAGGTCCAGCTCCGGCGCCTCCACCACTTCACCGGCGTGCTCCCGGATGATCCGGAGGCGAGGCGCCATCGCCTCCAGGTCGTGCCGCCAGTAGATGCGCCCGGCGTCCATCGGGTCGTGGTTGCCAGGGAGAAGGAACGTCTGTCCCTTGAACCGGTCGATCTGCTCCGCGGCGAAGGCCACCGTCTCGGGAGCCACTTTGTCGTTGTCGAAGAAGTCGCCGCAGATCAGCAGCGCGTCGGCCTCGACATCGTTGGCCAGGCTGATGACGTTGGCGAAGGCCGCCTCCATCAGGCCGCGGCGCGCGCTCCACTTCTCGTCCTTGTTCGTGGAGTAAGCGCCGAGGTGAACATCAGAGGTGTGGACCAGCCGCAGGGGCCGCCTCTCGCTCACTCTGGCTGCCCCACCGAGGCGATCAGGTCCTCCGCCGCCCTCCGCAGCCGCTCGCGGCGCTGCTCTTCTACGTTCTGCAGCCGGAAGTAGAGGTCGAGCGTTTCGATCGGTGAGGCGGCGTCGGGCTGTTCGCCAGCGGGAAGATTGCTCCGCTGGTCGTGTGGGAGGATCGGCCGGATGCCGGCCACGTAGTGCGCCGGTTCGAGCGCCTTCCGCACCTCCGGAATGCGGAGCTCGCGGTGTTGGTCCGCGCTGAGGTGGATCTCCACGCGCGCGATCGCCTCGGCCACGTCGGCCCGTTCGACCGCCGCGCAGACTTCCGCCGTCGGGTCGGCCTCTTTCGGCTTCGCCTCCACCGTGACGAACCGCCGGGCGGGCACTTCGTGGAGCCGCGGAAGGCCGCTTCCTCCGACGCGTGCACCGCGCGCCGCGCCCTCGTCGATTGTCAACTCCATGAAGCCCTTCGCCTGTTTCTGCTCACCGAAATCCACCCGCTGCATCGAGCCGGCGTACCAGCAGGGCGTGTTCATCTGGAGGTCCATGTTGTTGTGGTGGTGGCCGAGAGCGATGTAGTCGAAGTTCGCCTCGCAGAGCGCGCTCTTCAGCACCGTCGGCGCCGTGCCGACCGTCATCCATTGTTCGCTCCCCGGGTTATCGCGCACCAGGAAGTCGTTGACCGATATGTGGCAGGCGAGCACGGCCGGGATCGCCGGGTCGAGGTGGGCCGCCTGCTCTGCCACCAACGCCCCGAGCTTCTCCTCCACAAGGTGGGCCTGCTGGTCGATCGACATGGAGGCGATCGCCGGTTCGTTCGCGAGGAGCCGGCTCACCTGTGGCCAGGGAAGGAACGCCACCTGCAGAGGCCCCGACTTCGTCGGCATCACGCGCGGCCGGTATCCGTTCTCCGCGAACCAGACGTTGTCGCCGATGTAGACGTTCCGCACGTCCAGCGTCCGATAGATCTCGAGTGCGTGCGCGCGGCCCTCGGCGTTCGGCAGGTCGTGGTTGCCTACGAGCAGGAAGGTAGGAATTCCGGCGGCGCTCAACCGCTGAATGCGGCTGGCGAATTCTCGCTGGTGGGTCTGCGAAGGCTCCCGCGCCTTGTACGCGTCTCCCGCGAAAATCACTGCATCCACGTCCTCCTCCACCGCGTGATCGACCATCACGTCGAAGGCGTCGAGAAAGTCCTGAAGGCGCGTCGACCAGCCGCGCTCGGGGAGCGGCCTGCCGTAGGTCTCGACACCAATGTGGAGGTCGGCGAAGTGGAGTACGCGCATCAACATTTATTCTATCTCCACCTGCAGTGCCGCGGAACGCATGAAGAGTGAAGATCTTTCCGGCTCACGGTGGCGGGCTTCCGCGTCAGTGGCTGTCGCGCTCGTCCGCGCGTGAGAATCGGCGCACCGCCATCGCCCCGCCGCTCGTCACACGTTCCCGCTCGATCCAGCCTTCCATCGGCAGGGAGTGCCAGCGGTGCTCGACGAGAATCAGCTCGCCGCCGGGCCGCAGGACACGCCCAACTTCGCTCAGCATCTCCCGCCCGGCGTTCTCCGGGACGTGTCCGAAGAGGTGCATCGCCGCCACCGCGTCGAAAGAACGATCGGACCAGCCGAGGTGGCGCGCGTCTCCGTGCGCTACCGAGGCATTGACGGCGGTCTCCGCGAGGCGCCGCCCCGCCGCCGAAACCATAAACGGCGAGAGATCGACTCCGTGCAGCGTCGCCGCCTGCAGACGCCGGCCCAGGGCGGCCAGCGCCCGGCCCGGTCCGCACCCGATCTCCAGTACCGAAGACGCTCGCGAACGGCTGAGCAGTTCGGCCACCACGCCGTGCACGCGCTGTTCGCTCATCGCGAAGTACAGCCGCCGGATGTAGCGGTCGTAGAGCAGCACACTCCTGGCCGAAAGGTACCCCTCCGGCAGGCCGTGCCAGCGATGGAGGTACCACTCCGGGTAGTGGATGCCCGGAACGGCCGCGGGAGCGCGGTACGCTCTCCGGAGGCAGCCTTCGGCCACGTCGGCGGGCATCTGCTGGATTCGGCGGAGCACAGGCGAATCCTAACCACTCCGCGGCCTTCGCGTCACGAGACGGCGCGCCTTTCCGCCCATAGAATCGCTTCATCTTCAGCCCCGAAAGGACTGTGCATGCTCACCATCGTCGCCAAGCTCCAGGCCGCCCCTGGCAAGGAGGCCCGCCTCCAGGAAGTTCTGACCGAAATGGTCGGCAACGTGAAGACGAACGAGGCCGGCAAGACGCTCGTCTATTCGCTCCATACCTCGCCCAAGGAAGCGGGCCTCTTCCTCTTCTACGAGCAGTACGCGAACCAGGAAGCCGTCGATGCCCACGGCAAGACCGACCATATGCGAACTATGGGCCGCGCCCTTCGCGATGAAGGACTGATCGCGGGCGCACCGGTCATCGAATCGTATACGCAGGTGGCCGGCGTCTCCTGATTGTGAAGCGCGCGCGGTGCGAACCGTTGTCCGTTAGGCCGCGGCTCCGCACCCTCGCCCCAGATGGATATGCTGCGCGCAATCGTCCTGGGGATCGTCCAGGGCCTCACCGAATTCCTCCCCGTCTCCTCCTCCGGCCACCTCATCCTCGTCCCCCGGCTCTTTAACTGGGAAGACCAGGGGCTCTCGTTCGATGTAGGGTTGCACCTGGGGACGCTCCTCGCCCTGCTCCTCTATTTCTGGCGCGATTGGTGGCAGATGATCACCGTCGGCCTCGCCGACCTTGGCCGTCACCAGTTCGCCTTCGCCCGTCACCGCCAGCCGAGCCGCCTGATCTGGCTGATCGCCCTCGGCTCCGTGCCGGCGGTGGTGGTTGGGTTGCTCTTCAACTCCTGGATCGAAGACCACGTCCGCCAGCCGTGGCTGGTTGCGCTGACCCTGGCCGGAGTCGGGACGATCATGCTTCTGGCCGACCGTTTTGGGCGCCGCACCCGCCAGATAGAGGGCATCGGGCTCGCTG
>JANMTH010000284.1:0-4062 GCA_031390305.1 Thermoflexaceae bacterium | reverse complement strand
CTGCCATCATCCCGCCCACACCCGCGCAGGAGTTGGCAGATGAGCGTCCTCGACCTCTTTCGATTGGATGGCCAGGTGGCCTGCGTCACTGGCGCGGGCCGGGGGATCGGCGCTGGGATCGCGATCGCCCTTGCCGAAGCCGGCGCGGATGTCGTCGTGGGCGCGCGGCGCGTGAACGAGATCGAAGAGGTGGCCAGGCAGATTCGCGCCCTCGGCCGCCGCGCCCTCGCCGTCCCCACCGACGTGCTCACCGAAGATGGCATCGAGAACCTGGTCGCGCGGGCCGTCGCCGAGATGGGCAAGCTGACGATCATGGTCAACAACGCCGGCGGCAACCAGGACCGCACCATGCGCCGGCTGGTAGACACGCCGAACGAGGTTTGGGACCTCTTGATCGACTTCAACCTCAAGACCGCCTGGCGAGGGGCGAAGGCGGCCGCGCCCCACATCCAGGCGGCCGGCGGCGGCGCAATCCTGAACATCGTCTCTATCGCCGCCATGGGGCCGTCGCCGAACTTCGGGCCGTATGGCGCTTCCAAGTCAGGCGTCATCAACATGACCAAGACGCTCTCGGTCGAACTCGCGCCGAACATCCGTGTGAACGCGATCGCCCCGGGGCTCGTGCCCACGGAGATGCTCTACGAGACCGTGAAGGTCGGCCCCGAGGCCATCCCCGCGATGGCCAAGGGTATCCCCCGCGGCCGCGCGGGTACGCCCGAAGACATCGGCGCCTGCGCCGTCTACCTCGCCTCACTGGCCGGCGATTGGGTTACCGGCCAGTGCATCTCCGTGAGCGGGGGGCAGTAGGGGACGAGTAGTCGGTAGCCAGTTGCCAGTTTGTAAGCCGCACACTCTGACCGGCTACCGGCTACCGGCTACCGGCTACCGGCTACCGGCTACCGGCTACCGGCTACCGGCTACCGGCTACCGGCTACCGCGGTCCGCCGTACACACTTCTGATGCTCTCCCCCGCGTCGAACCGCGCCTGGATCGCCCGCATCGTCCGCATCGCTTCCGGTGTCGTCGCGACCGACTGGAAGAGGCGCTGTTCGTTCGTCAGCGCGTCCGCCTGGCTCAGGTCGTCGTTGTCGATCAGGATCTGCTTGAGCGCGGCCAGGGCTTTGGGCGGCCGGTTGGCCAGGGTGTTCGCCCAATCCAGCGCCACCTCCAAGGACCTACCGGTGGCGACTACCTCGTTCACGCCGCCGAGTTCGTGGACGCGCCGAGCCGTGAAGGGGCGGCCGAGCATGACCAGCTCCGCCGCCGCCGTCCGGCCGATGATCCGCGCCACGCGGCTCGTGCCGCCGATCCCGGTGGTCAGCGCGATCTGCACCTCCGGCTGCCCGAAGAGCGCCTGCTCCTCGGCGATGCGCATGTCGCAGGCCCAGCCCAACTCCGCGCCGCCGCCCGAACAATCGCCCGAGACGGCGGCGATGCTGACGACGTGGGTCTTGCCGATCTCCTGTAGCGCGTTGTACCAGGCGATGCCCTGGCCAGTGGTCGGCTTGCCCTCGATGCCATCGGCCAGGTCCTGAAGCCAGGCGTGCTCGAACCAGTGGCCTGGGACACCGGAGGCGAGAACGGTGACGCGCGCGCCCGATTCGCGCGCCTCCTTCATCGCCTCCGCCAGCTCGCCAATGCCCTGCCACGAGCCGTGGTTGTTGATCTTCGGGTTGCTCATCGTGACGAGGGCGACGCCTTCGCGAGGCCGTTCAAGGGTGACGAAATCTGCCATCGGTGCTCACTCCATCGGGCCGTGTGGGCCCGCGCGGCGTAGTATTGCGCGGCCTGCGTGTGGACGGCTACCGGCGGGACCAGTCTTCGGAGGTCCGGGCGTGGAGGGAGCGGGTCTGTTCGACCCTGGCTCGGCCGTCCGCGCCCGCAGAGGGGCGCGCCTACCTCTCTTGGAGGATGAGGCCCTCGGCGACCGCGAGGACTTCGGCCAGGGGCAGCCCGGTGGCCGTGATCGTCACGACGTGCCCGCGTTCCGCCCAGGTGAGCGTCAGCGTCTCGCCGTTCGCGGTCTGGTAGCCCTCCGTGCCGCGCAGGTCCACCGCCTCGCCGGCCTTCTCATCAGCCCGGAGCCCGCCGGGGCGAACCAGCTCCGCGATGGCGAAGATCGGCGAGTTCGCCTCGCCATCGCCGGGCTTGAACGTGATCACGAATCCGGTGACCTCGGAGTTGGATTCGCTGCGCTCCGCTTCGACCCCGGCAACGCGGAAGCCGCTCGGGAGGTAGCCGGGGCGCAGGAAACCAGCGGGCACGGGCATCGAGAAGGTCCCATCCGCGTTCATACCGTCGCCGAGCGCCGCGGACGACGAACCTGCGGAGCCGGCGCCCGCTGCCTCGGCGGGCATTTCCCGCGCGCCCGCCGGTGGGTCAAAGCGGAACGTGCTCGCCTTGTGCCGAACGCCCGCGTCGAAGCGCGTGACGACCGCGCTGAAGGACTGGCCTTCCGATTCAGCGTCGAACCGGAGGATCGTCATGTCGGACTCGTCGATCCAGAGCTGCCCGAATCCGTCGCTCGTGGCCACACCGTCGGACTCCGACGAAAGGCTCATCGGCCGGAACTGCACTACGGTGACCGTGCGGCCCAACATCTGCTCCGTCGCGATGCGTTCGAACGAGAAATCCGGTTCGCCGTCCCGGAGGCTCTCCATCAACTCTTCCACCGAGTGGGCCGGGGCTGGGCCTATGAAAGCGCTCATCGGTGGATAGGGGACCACGTCGTCCGGCCCGTCGCCGGGAAGAGGGCTCCGCTGGTACGTCTGGAGCCCATCGTCAGACCCCCAGAGCTCCTTCCCGTCGGCCAGGATCAGGAACGAGAGTCCCTCGTTCTCGATCTCCCAGCGGTACCGTTCGTTCGACTGGTACCACCAGCGGAGGGTGCTGACCTTGGTTTCGCCAGGTTCAGTGAGGCCCGTGCCCACTGTTCCGGAGCGGTCGATCACCGTGTAGGTAGCTTCGAGCACGAACGGCGGTGAGGGCGCCGCAACGGAAGCGTCGCCACCCCCGGCCAGGGCGAGGCCCAGGACCACGCCCCCGGCCGCCGAGGCTGCCCCGATCCCGCCCGCCACCCACTTCGCGGCGGGAAGGGTGAAGATCCCTCGCGCCCAGCGGCTCAGACGGCCGGCCGGTTGCTGCCGCCAGCGCCAGTAGGCGGCGGCGTCTTCCCTTGAGGCGAAACCGAGCTTCGTCAGGATCTCGCTCACGTTCCACTTCGCCCCGTCCAGCGTCATGCCGAGCTTCTCAGCGATCTCCGGGTTCGTCTTGCCCGCCGCGATCAGGCGGAGGACCACCTCCTGGCGATCGTTCAGCGTGTGATGCTGCCGTAACGCCGATTCGAATTCAGCTTCAGCAATGCGGGCGTTTCCCATAGGCCGACCGTACGGCGTGTTGCCGGGCGAGTCACTACCCGATGCGCGAGATTGCTGAAAGCGATACACGGCGCCGTGTCGCGACAGCCCCTGTCGCGTTCGCCCACCACGCTGCTCCAATGACCACCACCATGGAGACGACCGCCCAACGCGGCGCCCGCCTCGAACAGGCCGTAGCCGCCTACCTGGCCGCCCAGGGCTACGCCGTCGAGACCAACGTCGTTGTCGAAGGGCGCTCCGGCGGCCGCCACGAAGTCGATGTCCTCGCACGCAAGGACGATGGCGTCGTCGATCACACCCTCCTCGTCGAATGCAAAGCCTGGGACGCGCCAATCGCCAAGGAGACGCTCTCGAAGACGCACTACGTACTCCGTGATTGCGGCTTCGACCGCGCGATAGTCGTCGCCGCCGGCGGCGCGACCAGCGGGGCGCTGGCAGCTGCCCGGGAGCTCGGCATCGACGTCTGGGGCCCGCCTGAGCTCGCCCTGCGGCCCGGTCTCGCTGACCTGCCGGGCATCGGCCGCGCGAGCCTCACCGCACCCGCTGTACCCTTCGCGGCGACGGCCATCGATGCGCGCCGGACGCTTCGGCGGACGGCTGGGCGGCGGGCGCGCGCCTTCACGCTCACGGACGTCTGGATCCCGGTTTTCGCCTTCCAGCTTCGCGTCTCTGATTGGGAACGGCG
>JANMTH010000275.1:0-2922 GCA_031390305.1 Thermoflexaceae bacterium | reverse complement strand
TGGGACCTGGGACCTCGCCCCTCCTCGCCCCTCGGCCCTCGCCCCTCGCCCCTCGGCTCTCGGCTCTCGGCCCTCGCCCCTCGGCCATCGGACCTCGGACCTCGGGACTCGGACCCCGCCGCGCTCTACAATCGACCCATGACTCGTTTCGATGCCATCGTCGTTGGCGCCGGCCCGGCTGGCGCCACGGCGGCGCGCGAACTCGCCGCCGCCGGCGCCCGCGTCCTCATCGTCGACAAGGCGGCCTTCCCGCGCTACAAGGCCTGTGGCGGCGGCATCCCTCTACGCACCGAAAAGCTCCTTCCCTTCCCCATCGATAGCGTCGTCGAAGACTGCGTCGCCCGCCTCGACGTCGCCTACCAGGGCCGCTGGGGCTTCTCCCGACACTCCGGCCAGCCCTTCGCCCACATGGTCATGCGCGAGCGCTTCGACGCCCTCCTTCTCCGCCACGCCCAGTCCGCCGGCGCCGAGTTTCGCGCCGCCACGGCCGTTCGCGCCCTCGAATCCGGCCCGCCCTTCACCATCCGTGCCGACGGCTTCGAGGCTTCGGCCGATTTCCTCGTTTGCGCCGATGGCGCCCATTCGCCCGTTGGCAAGATGGCCGGCCTCGGCCAGGGCATCGCCGAATGCGCCGCCTGGGAGGTCGAGGTGCGTGGCGGGCCCAATCTCTCGCGCTTCCAGTCCCGCTCCCTCATCGACGTCGGCTACCACCCCTGGGGCTACGCCTGGCTCTTCCCCAAGGCCAACGTCCTCTCCTTCGGCATCGTCCTCCCACCCGATCAGGCGAAGACGATGAAGCGCCGCGTCGATGCCTTCGTCGAACGCCTCGGCATCATCGCCCCCGAGGTCGAGATCGCCCGCGGCCACAAGATCCGCTTTCGCCGCGGCGCCGAGCCGATCGCCGCCGGCCGGGCGCTCCTCGCCGGCGATTCCGCCGGCCTCGCCGATGAGTTCACCGAGGAGGGCATCTCCTACGCCGTCGAATCCGGCCGCCTGGCCGCCCGAAACGTCCTCCGCGCCCTGGCCTCCGATGGCGATCTCGCCCCCTACCAGGCCGATATTGATCGCGACATAATGCCCGAACTGCGCGCCGCCCGGACCATCGGATACATGTTCTACGGTGCCCTCCGGCGCTTTCCCCGGCCCTGGATGTTCGCCAGTGCCCACACCCCATTCCTCTGGAACGCCTTCTTCGCCGTCCAGCGTGGCGAATCGACCTACGCCCGCGAGGTTGAGCGCGTTCCCCTTCTCCCCGGTGCCGCTCGCCGCATGCTCGGCCGCTCATGACCCAGCCGATCACCGAGATCCTCGACCGCCTCGGCGCCCTCTACGGCGAGCCCGTCCACACGCCCAGCGGAGACCCCCTCGCCGAACTGATCCTCACCGTTCTCTCCCAGAACACCGCCGATACCAACAGCGGCCGCGCGTTTATCCAGATGATGCGCCGCTACCCCTCCTGGGCGGCGATCGCCGCCGCCCCGCCCGATGAACTCGTCGCCACCATCCAGAACGGCGGCCTCGCCCAGCAGAAGGCCCCGCGCATCCAGGCCATCCTCCGTGCCGTCTACGAGCGCTCGCCCGCCTGGGACCTCCGTTTCCTCGCCGAAATCCCGTTCGATGAGGCCCGCGCATGGCTTCGCTCGCTCCCCGGTGTCGGGCCGAAGACAGCCGCCTGCGTCCTCCTCTTCGCTCTCGGGCTGCCCGCTATGCCGGTGGACACACACGTCGAACGCGTCTCCAAACGGCTCGGCCTCGTCCCCGCCAAACTCACCGCCGAACAGGTCCACGAAGCGCTCGAAGCGCTCGTCCCGCCCACCCTCTACTATCCCTTTCACATGCTCCTGATAAAGCACGGCCGGCGGACCTGCGCCGCCCGCAATCCGGCCTGCGACCGCTGCCCGCTGGAGCTCGGCTGCCCGGCCAGCGTCCTCCGTACCGCGCCATAGGCCGTCAGCCGCCCGACCGTCCGCGCGGACCCTTCCTCGCTCCACCCCCGCCTTGAGACTTGTCTCCGCATTATGACGTGAGGTACGGTGAGGGACGGCCAAGGCGTGAACCCCCGCCACTCTGCGGCCGCCGAGACGAAGCATGCTTCGCACCATCCCCCTCTCGGCGCTCGGCGCTGCCATCGTTCTTTGTGCGCTCTTTTTCGGACGTGGCTACATCGGCGCGAGCACGGCCAGTGCGATAACGAACTGCGACACCGCCACCGCCGCCCTCGACGCCACCGAGCTTCGCATGCTCGAACTGGTGAACGGCGCGCGCGCCGCCGAAGGCCGCGGCCCCCTCGTCTCCTCAGCTTCGCTCAACCGCGCCGCCGCCTGGAAGTCCGAAGACGCCGCGAAGACTGGCCTCAGCCACACCGATTCCCTCGGCCGCGGCCCCTTCCAGCGCATGCCCGATTGCGGCTACCCGAACTCGGGCCTCGGCGAGAACGTTGGCGTCGGCGGCGGCGCCAGCCTCCCTTCCACGGAGGCGATGTTCAACCAGTTCATGGCCTCGCCCGGCCATCGCGCCGCCATCCTTCTCACCAACGCCCGTGCCATCGGCCTCGGCCGTTCCGGCGGCAACTGGACGATGAACTTCGGCGGCATCGACGACTCCGGCGCCCCTCAGCCATCAGCCACGCCGTCGCCAACGCCGAAACCGAAACCAACGCCTACGCCGACGGCACAGCCGCTCCTCCCCTCCGGGCGCGCGATCATCGCCATGATCTCGGTTGAATAGGGTGGATATTTTACACAATTAGGGATCAGACCCGAATCCTTTCGGGTAGGCTCCGCGCTGGTGCTTATGTGAACCCCTTCTCACAACGCGTTCTCACTGCCTCCGCGGCGATCGTCCTGATGGCCGCTGCGGTTGTTGGCGCGCGCCAGCTGGCGTTCGAATCCGCCCTCCCGGCGAGCGCCCAATCGGCCTGCG
>JANMTH010000249.1:0-1653 GCA_031390305.1 Thermoflexaceae bacterium | reverse complement strand
CGTCGCCAACGGGCATCGCCATCTACCGCCCGACGACCGTCCGGACCGCCAGTGGAGCGAGCCGCTGCGCATCGCCTGCGAGAACTACCAGTACACGCTTGTGACCAGCCAGACGCTCTTCGGCCTCGTTCAGCGGGCGCTTGGCGGGGCGGACGAGGCGGCGTTGACGGGGATGCGCCGGCGGCTGATGGGCGCCTCGGGGCTGCTGGAGCTTGCGGGAGCGCTGGGCGAAGTGGGCGAAGAGAAGGACGCGGGGCAGATCTTTTAGGCGTAGCTGCTAGCTGTTAGTAATACGCGGAGGCCCGGAATGGACCTATACGTCCCCGCGGCAGAGGGTGAAGCGACGGAGGCGTGGCCGGCGGAAAATTCGGAGGGCTGAAAAGCGCTAGGCCGGCGCCGCGTCGATTGCCGCCCAGAGTGAGCGGGCGGGGAGGGCGAAGCCGGGGAGGGCGATGGACGCCAGTTCGTCGCCGGAGCCCAGCCGGGAACCGTCTCTCGAGGAGTCCCAGACTTCGACCCAACGGCGCTGTGGATCGACGAGCCAGCAGACGTCCACACCATGCCGCCGGAAGAAGCGGCATTTCTCACGCAGATCGGGGACGCTCTGGTCGGGTGAGACGATCTCGATGGCGGCAGTCGGCGGGTGTGCGATCGAATCGCCCACGGTCCGTCCGGGCGCCCAATAGGCAACATCGGGGAGCCGATAGAGCCGATCGCCATCGGAGCTGAAGTCGGTCGTTGGCGTCTGAGCGCTGATGCCCCCGTAGCTCCGTCGATACAGGTGGAACGCGACGGTGAACTCTTCGGCCACGATCCAGTGCTTCTTTTGCGTCATATCGGGTCCCCGCTTCGCGGTCACGACTCCGTTGGTGAATTCGAACCTGTTCGAATTCGCGAGCGTTTCGCGGTATTCGCTCTCGTCCATTTCGATGCCGCTAAGGACCAACGCCGCCGTCACCATGCGAGATATCGTAGCAGAACGCGGCGGCCCACCGCGGGCGACCCTGCTTAGGCCAAGGAACGTGGTAGGCTCTCGCTCGCGGCCGCGCGGGAGCCGCCGGGAGGGAATGCATGACGACGGCACGGCCATCCGTGGAAACCATCCGGGCGCTCGTTGGGCACGAGTTCCCGGGCGGGAAGTACACCATCGCACATTGGGAGAACTTCCTCCTGACGGAATGCACGGGCGCCGAACCGCTGCCGGAGGGCGTAGTCCATCCCGTCGCGTTGTTCCACGTCCCGATCCTGGGGGCGGGCACCTCGATCGGGGAGATGTTCGCCCTCGGCCAGGCGGAATCGGATTCGTCCATCGGCATCGAGAGCTACGATTGGGAGATCCGGCGTCCTCTGAAGGAAGACGTCGAGTACACGATCAGGGGAAAGGTGACGGAAGCGGACCGCCGGACATCCGACCGGGGCACGTGGGACCGCATCCAGTTCCGCTTCGACCTGGCGGAACCGGACGGCGAGGCGACCGCGAGTTCGACCATCACCTGGATCTACCGGAGGTCGGCGCGATGAACGTCTCTGTTGGCGACGAGATCCCGCCGTGGGTGAAGGAGAGCGTCCGCCCGGAACGGATGCGGACGATGGCCGCCATCCTCCGTGACCCGAACCCGGAGCATTGGGACCGTTCCGTTGTCGCCGCCCGAG
>JANMTH010000223.1:0-1750 GCA_031390305.1 Thermoflexaceae bacterium | reverse complement strand
TGTCGAGGGAGGCGTCGCGGCCGGGATGCGTGTCTTCGGCTTCAGCGACCTGACGAAAGGAGCTGTGCTGGAGGCGGCCGGGGCGCGCGTGTTCACGCGGATGGCCGACCTGCCAGCCCTCCTTGATCGACACCGGCCCGTCTGAGCGGCAAGTCAATCGCAACGCGGAAGGCCCGGCGCTGAACGGGGCCCCACGCAGCTGAGCGTGGAGCCTCCGATACCGAGACGAGAGCCGCTGGTGAGCCCGGGATTGGCGATGAGGGGTCGCCCAAGGACCCCTCATCGCGCTCGCTACGCATCTCGCCGCAGGAAAGCGATATACGCCGCGCCGACGGCCGCCACAAGCCACGCGCCGGCGATGGCGGCGCCAACCACCGGGTCCGAGTACGAGGGCGAGTCCACAAGGTGGGCGATCGTGAAGCTGTCAACGGCAGACCCCGGGAGGAGGCTGATGACATTCTGGCGCCACCATATCGGCAGGAGCCCCTCGAAGATCGTCGGCAGCCAGAGGAGCCCCAGGACCGTGGTGATCGCGCCGGCCGTGCTGCGGAGTACCACGCCGAGCGCGAGGCCGATGATCGGGAAGAAGGGCATCGTAGCGCCGACTCCAAGCGCCATCCGCCAGGCGTCAGCGTCACCGAGGTCTGCCGTTGGCATCCCGTAAGCTCCGAGCACGGCCTGCCCAACCAGGAACATCCCGACGCTGGTGATCAAGCCGAACACCAGGATGATCAGGCTGACAAGGATCAGCTTGGCGAAGAGCACGCGGCTGCGGTTTGGCGTAGCGGTCAGCGTGAGCCGGATCATGCCGCTGGAATACTCGCGGCTCACCGCCAGCACCCCGAACACGGAGTAGATGATCAGCGCGAAGATGTTCCCGACCAGCGACCACAGGACGGGATCGAAGTCTCCGGGCCATTCGGTGGTGGTGGCGCCTATCGCCAGGCTCACCAGCGCGGTCGTCGCGATCGAGAGGACGAGGCCCAGGGCGAGGGTGAGGTGAGTGGAGCGGAGGGTGGCGAGCTTGGACCACTCCGAGGCGAGGGTGTTCGAGAAGCTCGCCGGCCGTGGCGAGGCACTTGCCGCAATGGGGGTAGCCGAGGTCATCGAAGCCGTTGTCATGATCGCGTCTCCATTCCGGCGAGCGCGTGCGCCGTGTCTGCGGTCGCGCCGGCGTCCGGCGCTCCCGCCTTGTATTCCAGGCTGCCCTGTGTCAGCTCCATGAACGCCGCTTCCAGGCTCGCTCGGCGCGTCGCGAGTTCGTTGAGTTCGAAGCGACACGCGGCGGCCAGGTTGCCGATGAGCGGCGCCTCCATGCCCGTGACGATGAGGGCGCCGCCGTCCCACGTGATGGTTGCGCCTGCCCCCTCCAGCAGCGGCGCCAGGCTGGTCGCTTGCGGCGAAACCACTCGGACATGGCTGCTACCGCTGCGCTGCGTGAGCTCCGCGATGCTCGCGTCGGCGATCAGTCGGCCGCGGCCGATGACGATGATGTGGTCCGCCGTCTCCTCCATTTCGCTCATGAGGTGACTGGAGAGGAAGATCGTGCGGCCCTCGGCGGCAAGTTGCTGCAGGAGGCTGCGGATCCAGCGGATGCCCTCCGGGTCGAGTCCATTCACCGGCTCGTCGAAGATCAGGATGTGCGGGTCGCCGAGCAGCGCTGCGGCGATGCCCAGGCGTTGGTACATCCCAAGGGAGAACCCGCCGACACGCTTCCCGCCGACCTCCGACAGCCCAACGAGGCCGAGCA
>JANMTH010000181.1:0-3388 GCA_031390305.1 Thermoflexaceae bacterium | reverse complement strand
GGTGTGCGGCGGCTGCCGATGAACAGCTCCGGAGCTTTCGCCGAGGGCCTGGCGTGGCCGCTCCTTTACAGTCGCGGTTCTCTCGGGACGGGGGATGGCGCTCTAAGCGTCGGCTGCGGCGAGAAGTTCGACGACGGCGAGCTTTTCGGGATCGATCGGGGCCGATTCGAGGAGGTCCCAGCAGCAGTTCTGGATGGCCTGGGCGAGGGCGCATTCGCGGATCCAGGCGCGGTCCAGGCCGAGGGCGTCGGCGAACTGGCGCATGCGGCGGTCTGTAACAGCCTGCGCGCCGGGCCAGGCCGTGAAGGAGCGGATGGGGTTACGCATCCAGGCGCCGCAATCCCAGGCGGCGTCGCCCGCACGGCCATGAGGGTCGATAGCGAGCCAGGGTTCGCGTTCCGCGGAGAGGATGTTGAAGTGATGGAGGTCTCCGTGGAGGAGAACTGGCTCGGTTACGGTGGCGAGACGTGCGAAGGCTTCTTCGGCGCGCCGAAACGGCGTTTCGGGGAGGGGGCCGGCCGTGCCGCCGAAGAGCGCGCGAACGCGGACGAGGTCCCGCAGCCCGGCAGCGACTTCGGGGAAGCCGTGGCGCGGGGGGAGTGGGCGCCAGAGCCGGGGGAGGATTGCGGCGGCGATCTCGGTGGCGATGGTGTCGTCCTCGAGGTCGAGAAGGCGGCGGCCGGGCTGGAGGCGCTCGATCAACATCGCGCCCTGGCCAGCGTCGGCTTCGAGGAGGCGGGCGCAACCTTCCCCGGCGTAGCGGCGGAGGGCGTCCATCTCGTGGTCGCGGTCGGGATGGGGGACACCGAGCTTGAGGACAGCGGGCGTGCCGTCGCGGCGGCGGGCGCGTGCGACGTAGTTGTAGGAAAGGCCCGCGAAGGGCTCCGCGATGGCGATGTCCCAGCGTTCGGCAGAGGCGATGATGAGCGCGGGCAGGCGCTGAAGCCAGGCCACGCCGTCCTCGCCGTAGGCGCCCCGGACGTTCGCGGCGAGTTCCGGGGCGACGTTCATTCGAGGATGGTGACCATGCCGGCGGCGCCATCGACTTCGACGAGGGCGCCGTGGGGGATGCGCGTGGTGGCATCGCCGCAGCCGACAACGCAGGGGATGGCGTATTCGCGGGCTTCGATTGCGGCGTGGCTGAGGACGCCGCCGGCGTTCGTGACAACGGCGGCGGCGATGGCGAAGAGCGGAGTCCAGGGCGGTGAGGTGAACTGGCAGACGAGGATCTCGCCTTCGGTGAGGGCGCCGGCGTCTTCGAGGTCGAGGATGATGCGGGCACGGCCACGGACGACACCACGGCTGGCGGCGTTCCCGCGGACGACGTTTCCTTCGGATTGGGGGGCGCCGAAGCCGAACATTTTGGCGAGCCTCGGAATGTTGTGGAATCCAGACGGGAGGGGCGCGCCGAGGGCGGGCGGCGGGGTGAGCAGTTTCCAGCTTTCGAAGGCGGCGCGGCGTTCGGCCGCCAGGGCGGCGGCCTGGCCCACGAACGTGCCGCGCGCGAGGTGCCCCAGCTCGTTCGTGTGGAAGAAGAAGATGTCGTCCGTGGTGGCGATGCGGCTATCGGCGGCGAGCTTGCGCCCGAGTTCGAGGATGGCCGGGCGGAGGGCGCCGTTGGAGGCGAGCTGCCAGCGGGCGCGGTCTTCGATGATGGGGACGTAATCGCGGGCGGCGGCGAGCAGGCGATGGAGCTCGGCGCGGTCGGCGGGGTCGGTGAGCTTCGCTTCGGTTTCGGCGAGGACTTCCGCCCTGAGCAGTGCGGAGCGGGCATGGGAAGCTTGAGCGTCTCGGCCGGCCTGGTTGAGGAGGGTAGAGATCATCGTCAGGGGCACCGTAGGGTCTTCGGACCAGCCGGGGCGGTGCAGTTCGGCCCAGGTCTGGTTGCCGTGGCCGTACTCCTCGAGATAGGCGTCGAAGGCTTCGGCGAACTCCTGGCCGCCTTCGACGAGCGGGGCGGCGGCGAACTCGTGGCGGCGAAGGGCGGCGGCGACGGCGGGGAGGGAGGCGGCGAGACGGACGAGGCCAGCCATGCGTTCGCCGGCGGCGCTGGATTCGTTGGCGTGGCCCTGGAGGAGGGTCATGGTGACGAGGTCTGCTTCGGCGCCGAGACGTTGGGCGAGGAAGGCCATCAGAGCGGACATCGGGGCCATGAGGGCGTTCATTGGCTGCATGGTGTAGGACCAGGCGATGGCCGAGGTGCTCATCAGTTCCGGCAACCTGGCCGCAAGATCGGCGGCGTCCATGGCGAGGTAGTCCGTTTCGCGCAGGCGCTTGCAGATCGCCATGGTGCGGGGGAGGGAGAATTCGTACCAGATGGCGACGGGGTCGGACATCGGTGGCTCTTCGATGCGGATGGTCTCGCCGGTTGGCGCCAGGCCCATGTACCCGTAGCCGTTGACGACAGCCGCCGGGCGGCCGCTGAAGGCTGCGATGAGCACCTGCCAGGCGTCGCTGGCGAGGGGAGGCAGGGGGCGGGGGACGTGCATCGAATCCCAGAAGAAGCTGTGCTGGGCCTGGTGGGCGGGAAGGTCGAAGGCGGGCGAGACGGGTTCCATGGCGGGCGATGGTACTGGTTGGTGGCTGTTAGCTGTTAGCTGTTAGCTGTTAGCTGTTAGTGGGAGCGTGGGCGTTGGGTGGGGGAGCGGGTAGCGCCTGGCGAGGCGGGTTTCGGGCCTGGCTTTTTCTGGGAGCGTGCGGCAGCGGCTGGGAGGCGGGAGAATGACGTGATGACGACGGGAATGGTTTCGGGAACGCCGGCGCGTAGGGGCTGCCGCCTTTGATCGGACGCGGGAGGTTGTGCGCCGCTTTGCTCGGTTTGGTCGTGGCGGCGCTGCTTGTGGCTTGCGAAAAGCCGGACCCTTCGTTCCAGACTTCGCCATCGGCGAAGGCGTTGGTTGGTACGAGCACGGGGAACGTGGCCCTGAACCCGCTGGAGCCGGTACCGGCGGCGATGGCGCCGCCGGAGGGTTGGGAGATCGCGTTCAACCTGGCGCTGTTCGACAAGCTGGAGAACGGGACGCAATCGCTTCGAATCCTGATGACGATCCGGACGAAGCCGGGGCTCGGCATGGAGCTCTGGCTTTCGAACCAGAATGGCGCGGTCGCGCGCTGGAGCGGTGGTTCGACGGGGAAGTACGACGGTGTGGTCTGCTGGCAGATGAAGTTGCGAGAGGGGGAGGAGTCGCTGACGCTTTCGCCGGGGACGTACACGGCGACGCTGGTGTTCCGCGACGTGGAGAAGGGGGTGGTGGCGGCCCGTGCGCTGAAGGTGACGGGGAATGTGCCGAAGCTGGGGGGCAGGGGGCCGGGGCAGGGGTCGGCGGTCTTCCGTGACCTGTTGGGGTGTCCGCGGGGGAGTTAGCTGGTAGCTGTTAGGTGCTAGCTG
>JANMTH010000164.1:0-2137 GCA_031390305.1 Thermoflexaceae bacterium | reverse complement strand
GGGGGCATTCTACGGGGCGAAAGCCGCTTGCGCGCCGATCAGGCCCCATACGGGCCCGGTCCTCTGAGACGGGACCGGGCCTGTAGTTGGTCGCCCGGAACCGAGGTTGTTCGGCCGGTTCGCATGCGCGGGTTCGGCGCGCCGCCTAAGATGCGTCCCAAGATGCCAAGCGAACGAATGCAGCGGCGAATCGACGCACTCCTCGACCAGGCCGACGAAGCGGTCACCGCTCACGACTGGGGAGCTGTCGCCGCCAGCGCCCGTGCCGTCCTCGCCATCGACGAGTCCAACGAGGACGCGCTCTCCTTCCTGAAGATGGCCGAGGCCAACGGCGTGTCTCGTACCGGAGGCGCTCAATCGGAGCCGGCCGCGGCCCGGACCGTCCAGCCGCTGCCCGCGGCCTTCGGCGGCGGCCGCTACCGCGTCTCGCGGCTGCTCGGTGAGGGCGGGCGCAAGCAGGTCTACCTCGCCCGCGACACGACCCTGGACCGCGAAGTCGCGATCGCTGTCCTCCGCGTCGAAGGACTCGACGAAGTCGGGCGGGAGCGCGTCACCCGCGAGGCACGGGCGATGGCGAGGATGGGCGCGCACCCGCGGCTCGTCACCATCTTCGACATCAGCGACGACGGCGGGCAGCCTTTCCTCGTCGAGGAGTACATGACCGGCGGCGACCTCGCCGAGCTGCTCACGCGCGGCCCGCTGGCGGTCGAACGGACGCTCGCCGTCGGGCGGGACATCTCCCGCGCCCTCGCCTTCATGCACAAGGCGGGCATCGTCCACCGCGACCTCAAGCCGGCCAACGTCTTCGTCGCCGGCGATGGCAGCGTCAAGGTCGGTGACTTCGGCCTCGCGATGACCGGCGACCTGGCCAGGATCACCCAGCACGGGATGCTCGTCGGCACGGTCGCCTACATGGCCCCGGAGCAGGCCCTCAACCAGGCGATCACCCCGGCGGCCGACCTCTACGCCCTCGGCGCGGTGCTCTACGAGATGGTCACGGGCCAGCCACCGTTCGCCGGTGACGCGGCCGCCGTCCTCACGCAGCATCTCAACACGCCGCCCGTCGCGCCCTCGCTGCACGCGCCATCCTGCCCGCCTTCGCTCGAAGCGCTGATCCTGCGGCTGCTGGCGAAGGAGCCAGCCGGCCGCCCGGCCTCGGCGGTGGAAGTCCTGGCCGCGCTCGACGCCGTGGATGTGAACGAACAGGCTGCGCCCGCTCCCGAGGGCCACGCCCTCGACCGCCTGCGTAAGGGCGTCTTCGTCGGGCGCGAGAAGGAGCTGGAACGCCTCCGCTCGGTCTTCGATGCCATGCTCGCGGGCGAAGGCTCCGTCGTCATGCTCGTTGGCGAACCGGGCATCGGCAAGACCGCGACCGCGCGCGAACTCGAATCGTACGCCCGCATCCGCGGAGCGCAGGTGCACTGGGGCCTCTGCCACGAAGCCTCGGGAGCGCCGCCGTTCTGGCCATGGATCCAGTCGGCGACATCCTGGGGAGCGGCCAACGATGTCCTCAGCCTGCGCAACGAACTCGGCGCCGACGCGGCCGAACTCACGCGCCTCTTCCCGCAGCTGCGTGACATAGGCTTCGGCACGGCGCCGCCGGTCGACGACGCCCCCTCGGCCCAGTTCCGGCTCTTCAGCGCCGTCACCGCCATGGTGCGGGCGATGGCCAACCGCGCGCCGCTCGTCCTCGTCCTCGACGACCTCCACTGGGCGGACCGGCCGACTCTCCTCCTCCTCCAGCACGTCGCCCGCGAACTGCCGCGCATGCGCGTTCTCATTGTGGGCACCTATCGCGACACGGAGCTGGCGCGCACCCATCCGCTCTCCGAGACCCTGGCCGCCCTGAATCGCGAGGGCGCGATCACCCGTGTCGCCCTGCGCGGGCTGACCCTCGCCGAGACGCGTGAATACATCAAGGCGGCGACGCGGGTTGACCCGGCCGCCGAGGTCGCGCGACGCATCCACGACGAGACCGAGGGCAACCCCTTCTTCGTCAGCCAGGTCGTCAATCTTATGGCGGAGGAGGGAACGATCAGCCGCGACTCGGTGACGGACATCCGCCTGCCGGAGGGTGTGCGCGAAGCCCTTGGACGGAGGCTCGACCGGCTGAGCGAGGATGCCAACGACCTCCTCA
>JANMTH010000117.1:0-2443 GCA_031390305.1 Thermoflexaceae bacterium | reverse complement strand
AATCCGCTCGGTTGGCGCCGCTTGCGATCCTGCCGCGGCCGGTCACGCGGAAGCCACCATCGACGCGGGTAGCGGCCATCATCGGGAAGAAAGGGACGGCGAAGATCGTGTCGGCGCCCTTGTCGCGGTATACCTCCTCGCCACCCTGCTCCGGGAGCAGCGGCGCGAGACCCGACGCGGCAGCAGCGATCTGAAGGCACCATCCGGCGGCCGAATCGATCCGCGAGACCGCCTCCCAAACATCGTAGACATCCGCCGGGTGCATCTCGTAGCCGCCCGCCTTCCGCGGCGCCACCATGCGGAAAAGGCCTGCTTCCACCATCGCTTCGTACGCAGCCGCCGGCAGCCGCCGGTCGGCCTCCGCCTGCGGAGCGTAGCGTTCGATCGTTGGTCGTATCCGCGCGACTTCCGCCAGGAGGGTCTGGATGGTCGGGACCTGGGTGGTGGAAGACATGGGACGCTCCGATTCCGTGTGTTTTGCTCAGTTTGCGTATGCGTTTGTTGCTTGTCAATAGATTTTCTGTAGATTAGGGAGTGTTTGCATCTGTTTATGTGATCTGGCATCCTAGGACAATGGAACCTCCGGACGCACTGCGGGAACATCGCCCCGAGGATGGCCGCCCCGGATGGGTGCGGACCGTGCGCGAAGAGTCAGTCGAAATTGCGCGGGAGCTGGGCAATCTCCCCGTCAACGTCGATATGGAGTTCATCGCCTATCTCCGGGTGCTGAGCCGGTTCGGCCTCTTCCGTTACGGCCCGATCACGATCGCCATTTCTCCTGTGGAGGACCTTTTCTGGCGCGAGTACGCCATCCTCCGCCGCTCGGACCTCCCTGCCTGGGATGTCCTTGGGCGGGGCGTCTCCTCCACGACTGACGAGATGCACGACTTCTTCACGCGGGCGTGGGCCGAGAGCCGGCGCGAGGGGCGTCGGTCGGTGAACGAACTGGACTACCTGCTCACGTTCATGTCCCACGACGCTGGCATCCCGCGCCGTGTGTTCTCGGAGCTCGGCGTTTCGCCAGCGCGGGTGCGGGCGTTCGCCGAGCGGGAGGGCTCGGGCCAGGCATCGCCAGCGAGCGCCGTTGAGCGCCTATATAGTGCGGAGGAGGCGGCACAGTACTTCGGCGTACGCGTCGAAACCGTGCGCTCGTGGATCCGTTCTGGCAAGCTACCCGCCGCAAGGCTTGCGGGCCTGAAGTCGATCCGCATCCGCGAGAGCGACCTTGCGAAAGTGCTCGACCCGATCCGTACGCAAGACCTGGCGACGGATGGCACGAACAGGGAGAAGTAAACCGATGCCGCTCTTCGCCATCCACCGCAAACTCGACCCCAAGACTTCCCAGGACGAACGGGAACTCATGGTCGCCCGATCGATCGGCTTCGTCGAAACGCCGCTGCGCCCCATCTGGCGCCGGTCGTTCGCAATCCAGACGGAGGATCGGTTCGAAACCTGGTGCCTGTACGAAGGCCGGACGGCCGAAGAGGTCGTCTGGTGGAACAACGAATGCTCCGTGCCGTTTGATGAAGTCCGGCCAGTCACACAGTGGCGGCGGGAGGATGGCGTTGCGCCCTCAGCGGGGACCACGATGCATTGGGTCCGCGGCCAGCTGGACTCAGGGCATGAGCCCAGCCAGATCGTCCGCGCTCTGCAATCGCGACCGGAGGCCGGTGACGCGCGATGGATTCGCCTGTTCTGGGATGATGACCGGCGCGAAGCATACGCGGCGCTGACCGCCCCTGACGCTGACGCAGCGATGCGATTCGCGGCCTCGGCGGGTCTCCCGTGCGACCACCTCGATGTGGTCGATCAGATCCTGCCGACCGACTTCGCGCCACTCTACGAAAACCTCGGGTTTATACCGTACGGCGGCGACGATTGAGTTCGGCGCAAGCCCGGGTCGTGCGGGGGCGCCGCCCCGAAGACCCGCGGTGGTGGTGGATAATTGGCCATCTGGCGGCTAAATATCCAACCACCGCGTGGATAATCTTCACACTGTTTAGAGTGTCGTCGAAGCATCGAACCGGTACTGCGCCTGTTTCCGTCCGGGCCCGCGCAGCGCCTTCGCGCCCCACCGTCTAGAATCCGGCCACTACACCGCCGGAGCATCTCCATGGCCTACGAAGCGATCCTCTACGACGTCGAAGACGGCGTCGCCACCATCACCCTGAACAAGCCCGAGCGCCTCAACGCTTTCGACGACGTGATGCTCAGCGAATGGGCGGACGCCATCCTCAAGGCGGACCAGGACCGCGAGGTCCGCGCGATCATCATCACCGGCGCAGGCCGAGGCTTTTGCAGCGGCATGAACGTCGCCAACGAAGCCGGAGGCACGGGCCTCCTCCGCACGGAGGCGACGGTGGCCACCCGGCGTCACTCCCTTCGGGACCGCGTCCACCCCATCCCTCGGGCTCTCATCCAGCTCGAAAAGCCTTACATCGCC
>JANMTH010000099.1:0-1796 GCA_031390305.1 Thermoflexaceae bacterium | reverse complement strand
AGCTCGGCGTCCCTCTCATCACCCGCAACACGAAGGATTTCGACGCCTCGGCGTCGGACATCCTCGTCCCCTACACGCTGTAGGCGCGTAACCGGCGGCCTATCCGCCCCTTAGACGCGCAGCTACGTCCGCGGCGACGGTTGCCAGCGGCGCCTCGGTCTGCTCGCCGCCGCCGCGCAGGTCCTTGACCACGGCCATGCCGCGCGCCAGCTCGTCCTCGCCAAGGATCAGCGCGTAGCGCGCGCCGCTATGGTCCGCGCCGCGGAACTGCGACTTCAGCGAGCGGCCCGTCTCGCCGACCATCGCCGGAATTCCCGCCGCCCGCAGCTCGCCCGCCAGCTTGAAGGCCGCGCGATGCGAGCCCTCGCCCCGGTGCACAACGTAGACGCGCGTCGATGGGGTCTCGGGAAACGTCACCTCGTACTTCTGCATCTCGAGGATGATCCGCTCGATCCCGCTGCCGAAGCCGACGCCAGGCGTCGCCGGGCCACCGAGGAGCGGGATCAGCCCGTCGTAGCGCCCGCCTCCGCCGATCGTGCTCTGCGCCCGCTCGTCCTCCAGCGGCACGATCTCGAAGACGGTCCGGTTGTAGTAGTCCAGCCCGCGCACCAATAACGGGTCGATGACGAAGGGGATGCCGGCGGCGTTCAGGGCGTCCATCACCACCTGGTGGTGGGCGGCCGCGGCGTCGCTGAGCTGGTCCACCAGCTTCGGCGCGCCCTCCTTAAAGGGCTGGTCGCGTTCGTCCTTGCTGTCGAGCAGGCGAAGGGGGTTGCGGTCCAGCCGCCGCTGGCTGTCTTCGCTGAGCTCTTCGCGGTGGGGCGCGTAGTAGGCCTTCAGCCGGTCGATGTATGCCCGGCGAGGTTCGATGTCGTCGATCGAGTTCAGGCGCACGCCGAGGCCGCGAATGCCCAGCCGGGCGTAGAGCGTCCAGAGCACCTCCATCACCTCGGCGTCGACGAGGGCATCCGCGGAGCCGAGGACTTCGCAATCGAACTGGGTGTGCTGGCGGTAGCGGCCCTTCTGGGGTCGGTCGTAGCGGAACATCGCCTTCGTCGTGTACAGCCGCACGGGTTGCGGCCAACTCGCCATGCCGTGTTCCAGGTAGGCGCGGCAGATGGCGGGCGTGCCCTCGGGCGTCAGCGCGAGGTCTTCGCCACCACGGTCTCGGAAGGTGTACATCTCCTTCTCGACGATGTCGGTGGTGTCGCCGCTACCCTTTTCGAACAGCCCGGCGGCTTCGAAGACGGGCGTATCTATCCGCCGGAACCCGAAGAGCGCCGTGACCTCGACGATCGCCTGCTGGATGGCGGCCCAGTAGGGCTGCATCTCGGGCAGAATGTCCTGAGTGCCACGCGGCGCCTGGTAGCGACTGGCCATCGTTCGATACATCCAAAACAACGGGAATACATGGTAGGATAGGCGCTCATCCAACGGGGGCAAAGAGGCCTGATTGAGCGCTGACACGCCGGACGTAGCAGCACAGGACGTCACCATCGACGCCGTGCTCGAACGCGCCGGCCGCTACCTGCCGGCCGAACGCCTCCCCCGGCTTCGCGAAGCCTACGAATTCGCCCGCGAATGCCACGAAGGCCAGACGCGGAAATCCGGTGAACCGTACATCACCCACCCAGTAGCCGTGACCTACGCCGTCGCCGAACTCGAACTGGACCACCAGGCCCTGGCCGCGGCCTTCCTCCACGATGTCCAGGAAGACTGCGGCGTCAGCAACGAAACGCTCCGAAAGAAGTTCGGCGCCGAAGTCGCGCTCCTCGTCGATGGATTGACGAAGCTCG
>JANMTH010000080.1:0-2047 GCA_031390305.1 Thermoflexaceae bacterium | reverse complement strand
GCGTAGCCAGCGGCGATCCCCCCACCGATCTCGAGGACACGCACGCCCGAAAGTGGATAGTCAGCCATGAATCACCCCCACCGGGGAGGGATTGTGCATCCGCCAGGGCCAGCCGTCACCGTGCGGTAGCCAGGATCACGCTGGCGCGGCAGTTCCCTGCGCGGTTATCAAGCGTCATCGGCCGGCGGGAAGATCGAGGCAACAGGGATCTCCAGCCCCGGCAAGACATCCTCGCCGCTGATCGTCCCGCGCTCGTCGAGCACGGCCGCGGAACCGTCGGGCCGGTAGATGTGCACGGTCCGCGTCAAAGGGTAGGCGACCCAGACGAGCCGCACGCCAGCGGCGAAGTACTCGCGAATCTTCGTCTCCACATTTTCGGCGTCTTCGTGCGGCGAGACCACCTCCGCGACAATGTCCGGTGCAATCTCGAGCACCCCCCCAAACGGGAAGCGCCCACCTGGCAGGCGATCCTTACGGATGAAGGCGGCGTCCGCCCGGCGTGTGTGTGGTTCGTCCGGCCAGATGTGGAGCTCCAGGCCCGCGGGGAACGCGAAGCCAGGGTCCGTGGTATCAGCGAATGCATCGAGTGCGCCGTAGATCTGCCCCCCAGTCCAGCTCGATTGATTGCTCACCGCCCGCGCTACCAGCTCGCCGTGGACCAGCTCGTAACTGTCGCGGTCGGCCATCGCCAGATATTCATCCAGCGTTACCCTCGGCGGCGCTTCGATTGCGGACATACGACACTCCTCTCGGCTGAACCAGAGAACCAGTATAGCCCGCCCGCCCCGCCGGCCTCCCTACCCGCCGTGCACCCTGTCCCAGTACGTCCGCAGCATCGCGATGTGCTCCTTCGGCCCGTTCAATCCGGCGTTCATCGCCCGGATCGAAACGTAGTCCGCCCCCGCCTGCCGCCACGTCTCGACATCCTTCGCCCACTCCTCTGGCCCGGCCTGGTAGTTCACCATCGCCTCGATCCCGAACGTTGCCCGGTCGCGGCCATTGGCCGCCAGGAGCCCGCTCAGCTTCTCGTTCGCGGCCAGCGCGTCTCCCGTCCCCCCACCGAAGATGAAGCCATCGCCCAGCCGCGCCGCCCGCTCGTAGGCCACATCGTTGAAGCCGCCGAACCAGATCGGGATGCTCCGGCCCGGCATCGGCAGGATGCCCGCCCGATCCACCCGGTGGTACTTTCCCGTGTAATCGACGACTGGCTCCGTCCAGAGCTTCCGCAGGAGCTCGACCTGCTCCTCCTGGCGGCGGCCCCGGTTCTTGAAGCTCTCGTTCAGCGAGTCGTACTCCACGTAGTTCCAGCCCGTCCCGATGCCAAGGCGTAGCCGTCCGTTCGAAAGCAGGTCGATCTCCGCCGTCTGCTTCGCTACCAGGGCGGTCTGCCGCTGCGGAAGGATGATCACGCCCGTTACAAGCTCGATCCTCGAAGTCACACCGGCAAGGAAACCGAAGAGCACGAACGGCTCCCGAAACGGTGTCTTCTCCGTGTACGGCCCCCAAAGTCGCGGCTCCCGCCCTTCATGCACGGCGCCGAGGACATGGTCGTACACGAGTACGTGACTGTAGCCGATAGCCTCCGCCGTCTGCGCGAACTCCTTGATCGCGGCGGCGTCGCCACCGAACTCCGTCTGCGGAAAAACAACACCGATCTTCATCGTCCATCTCCTTCACCGATCGTCAGACGCCAAGGGTCGAAAGAAACAAAGGCCTTGATTAGGGGACTCGTCGTGGCGCCTTTGAACCTTTGCCTTTCATTCTCGCTGGCGCGTCGCGCCCCAGGTCTCCCAGTGCGTCACCTCATCGACGGGCTTCCGGTTGAGCGGACCGAAGTTCGCGTCCGGGTAGCCGAGGGGGATGAGCGCCGCCGGCACCGCGTTCTCCGGGAGCCCCAGCCAGCTGATAAGTTCCGGCCCGACGACGCCCTGGAAGGTCGTCATCACCGTGCCCAGCCCCAGGCTCCGCGCCGCCAGCATCAGGTTCTGGACAGCCTGGTAGATCGAGCTCCCCGCCAGCAGCCCTTCGCGCGCTGGCGAGGCAACGT
>JANMTH010000065.1:0-4098 GCA_031390305.1 Thermoflexaceae bacterium | reverse complement strand
GGCGTCGGCCACCTCCCCGCCTACACACTGGAGATCAACCAGTGGCAGCCAGACGAACAGGTCGTCGCCGCGCGGGCCTTCCTGGAGGGCGTTGGCCTGCGGTAAGCGCGACTAGATGCTGCGCACTCTGTATCCGTCTCGGTTGATGACCGTGAAGGACACCTGAAGGCGCTCACCTTGCAAGGCGATAACCTCGAGCAGCCGACGCGCGCGCTCTTCACCGGGATCCCGTGCAATCGGACGAGAACCACTCCCGGCGCCCGATGGCCGTCGCGGAAAAGGAGGTCTCCGAAGTCTTTGTCTTCGGTGACAAGGATGGCTCCGCTCTCCGCTGCCATCCCCAAGACTTCCAGGTCCTCCGCGCCCGGGTTGATGTCGTGCACCCAGACCCATTCGTGTGCGGTCTTCCTCAGGGCGGCGACGACCGGCGACCTGACGCTCTCGTCCAGCAGGAAGCGCACCTCCTTCAGGCCAAGGCGCGAGCGGGTGCGGCCGACACGTGCTCGGCCGCGTACTTAGCGCCGCGACGATATCCTCCCGGCTGAGAAACGGAAAATCAACCAGTAGGCTTTCGATCGTCTCGCCCGCGGCGATCGACTCGAGGATCAACTCAACGCTGACCCTCGTCCCGCTGATAGTGGGCTTTCCGAGCAGAATCTTGGGATTACAGACGATTCGCGAATCTTCCATGTCCCTTCTACTGTACCCGCTCGCCACCTCAGAACTCCAGGTCCAGGCCGATGTCCAGCGCCCGCGCGCTGTGCGTCAACGCCCCAACCGAGATGGCGTCCACCCCGGCCTCGGCGATCGCCCGCACAGTCTCCAGGGTCACGCCGCCGCTCGCCTCCAGCTTCGCCCGCCCTGCCGTCTGGCGTACCGCCTCGGCCATATCGGCGACGTTCATGTTGTCCAGCAGCAGCCACTCCGGGCCGCCCGCCAACGCCGCCTCCAGCTGTTCGAGCCGGTCGATCTCGACCTCGACGGCGATCCCTGGCGTTCGTGCCCGGATCGCCGCGACGCCGTCCGCCAGCGATCGCCCCTCGCGTGCCAGCGCTTCTCGATGGTTGTCCTTGATCATCGCCATCACCGCCAGGTCGCGCCGGTGGTTCGTGCCGCCCCCGCAGCGCACGGCGTACTTCTCCAGGTCGCGCAGCCCCGGCGTCGTCTTGCGCGTGTCCAGGATCACCGCCTTCGTCCCGGCGACAGCGTCGACGAACGCCCGCGTCAGGGTCGCCGTGCCCGAAAGGCGCTGGAGGAAGTTCAGGGCCACGCGTTCCGCCTGAAGGAGCGCCCGCACGGGCCCGGCGGCGACGGCGATTTCGTCGCCAGTCGCGAACCGCTCCCCGTCCCGCCGGGCGGGCGTGACCCTCGCGGCACCGTCGATCATCCTCAAGGCCGCTTCCGCCGCTGCCATCCCGGCGAGCACGCCCGGCTCTTTGGCGATGAACACCGCGCGCCCCGTCAGCCCTGGTGCGACCGTCGCCAGCGTCGTCACGTCCTCCGCCGTACGGTCTTCCGCGAGCGCGGCGGCGACGGCCCGCTCGATGATCGCCGGTGAGAGCGGCTCAATCCGCACGGCGAAAAACCAGGTGCCGCTTCCATTGCGCGTCGTCGGTCGCCGGATAGTCGCGGCGGAAGTGCGCCCCCCGGCTCTCCGTTCTGATTAAGGCGGCCTGGAGCATGACCGTGGCCAGGGCGGCCATCCGCGTCCGTTCGTTCGGCTCGCGTGCCTCCCGGCCGTCAGCGGGCACGGCCGCCGGCCAGGCGCCCGCGGCCGCCAGTCCCTCGGAGAGGCCATCCCCGCTGCGTTCGATACCGGCGCACTTCCACATCATCCACTGGAGTTCGCTCCGGTCACCGGGTGCGCGGGCCACGTACGGCAGCCGGATCGGCGCCTTGACGGGCGCCGCCGCGCCTTTCGCGCCCGAGGTAAGATGCTCGACTACCCGCTTGCCGAAGACGATCGTCTCCATCAGCGAGTTGCTCGCCAGCCGGTTCGCGCCGTGGACACCCGTGCAGGCGCACTCGCCGCAAGCGTAGAGCCCCGGGATCGTCGTCCGGCCCCAGCTGTCGGTGCGGATGCCGCCCATCAGGTAGTGCGCCGCTGGCGAGTCGGGGATAGGTTGCTCGCGGATATCGATCCCCACGCTCTGGCAGAACGCGAAGATCCCGGGGAAACGCACCGCGAGGTCGATCTCCCGGAGCTCCCGGCAATCCAACACCACGTGGTCCGCTCCGTCGTTCCGCATCTCATTCACGATCGCTCGTGCGACGACGTCCCGCGGCGCCAGGTCGCGCAGCTCGTGGTAGCGCGACATAAACGTCTTTCCGCTCGCGTTCCGGAGGACGGCGCCCTCTCCGCGAACCGCTTCGGAGATGAGAAATGGCGGCGCCCCGGCCACCCGTAGCGCCGTCGGGTGGAACTGGTAGAACTCCAGGTCCGCAACCTCGGCCCCCGCCTCATAGGCGAGCGCGATACCGTCGCCCGTCGCCACTTCCGGGTTCGTCGTATGTGAATACAGCTGCCCCGCCCCGCCGCTCGCGACCACGATCGCCGAGGCCGTGTACGTCTCCATCGTTCCGGTCTTCAGGTCGATCGCCTCGACACCCGTCGCCTCGCCTCCCTCGACCACGATCCGCGTCGCCAGCGTGTAGTCGAGCACCGTCACGCCATGCGCCCGCGTCGAACCGGCAAGCGCCGTCTCGATCGCCGCCCCCGTCCGGTCGCCGCCGGCGTGGAGCACGCGCGACTGGCTATGGGCCGCTTCCCGCCCCAGCGCCACCATCCCGTCTATCTCGTCGAAGGCGACGCCATAGGTCACGAGGTCGCGCACACGCGCGGGCGCCTCGCGGCAAAGAAATCCGGCCGCCGCTTCGTCCACCAAACCCGCGCCAGCGGCGATCGTATCGCGCAGGTGGGCTTCGACGGAATCGTGCGCGCCCACGGCCGCCGCTATCCCACCCTGCGCCCACTTCGTGTTGCAGTCGTCGATGCTGCCCTTGGTGAGGACCAGGACAGGCCCTAGCCGCCGCGCTTCGAGCGCGATAAAGAGGCCGGAGATGCCGGAGCCGATGACGATCAGCCGGTACTCGTGTTGGCTCACTGAAGACTTAGTGTACACGTGACACTAAGTCCGCGCGAAACCGCCGCCACCGTCAGCCGCCCGGCCGCCGGGGGGAGGCCATCGGGCGAGCGTCCCGCCTCCCGGCCGCCCTCCTTCACCCACGAGGATCCGCTCAGGCCCCAGCCTCAGCCCCTGGGCCCCTACCGTCCCCGCTCCCCAGCCTCTCGTCCACACGCCGTCTCGCGATACACTACCCTGGGCGGCCATCCCCGGCCGGCAGTCGATTTCGGAGAGCACCCTTGGCCATCCTCCCCATCCGCCGCGCCGGCGACCCCGTCCTGCGCGAAAAAGCGAAGCGCGTCCGCACCATCGATAAGAGCATCATGAAGCTCATCGAGGACATGTGGGAGACCATGTACGACGCTCCTGGCGTAGGCCTCGCCGCCCCCCAGATTGGCGTCGCCCTCAAAGTCGTCGTTATCGATGTCCAGAAGCACGACCGCATCGCCCTCGTGAACCCGGAGATCATCAAGCGTTCGGGCGAGCGGCTCTGCGACGAAGGTTGCCTCTCCGTCCCCGGCTTTCGCGGTGAGATCACCCGCTCCGTCAAAGTCCTGGCCAAAGGCCTCGACCCCTATACCGGCAAGGAGATCCGCGTGAAGGCCGAGAACGACCTTCTCGCCGAGGCCCTCGAACACGAGATCGACCACGTCAACGGCATCCTCTACATCGACTACTTGCCCACGCCCGACGCGCTCATCGCCGTTCGCGACGCGCCCGAGCTTGGCGACTGATCGCCGCTGCACGTCCCCGCCCCGTATCACATTCGCACTGGAGAAAAGCACCATGTTCATCGAAGAGATCGTGGCCAGGGAGATCCTCGATTCGCGCGGCAACCCGACCGTCCACGTGACCGTGCTCCTGGACGACGGCTCCGAGGGCGCCGCCGCCGTTCCGTCCGGCGCTTCCACTGGCGCCCACGAGGCCGTCGAGCTTCGTGACGGCGGCCGGCGCTACGGCGGCAAGGGCGTTA